>JBNMLW010000138.1:0-3525 GCA_050875025.1 Alphaproteobacteria bacterium | reverse complement strand
GAGTGGCGGAGAACACGATGACCACGAGCTTTTAGCTCAATTGCGCGACGTTCGTCCGCCACTTCTTTTTTACTCCATTTTTTCTCTTTTTATAACATATTTTTTACTAACAATTCTCGGGCTTGACCCGAGAATCCAGGTCAACCAATCAGCTATATAGCCACCTGGATTACCCAGTCAAGCTGGGTAATGACAGTTAGGGGCAAAACGGGCACTATCCCGAACAACGAACACTGTGAGTTGTGAGTAACAGCTAGGTCAGCGCCACCCGCCGTGCGGGCGAGTAACAGCTTGCGAACGCCTCCAGGCGCTGCCTGGCGACATTACCGCTGAGAGCAGTGGTTGATTACTCCATAGAGGGTATTTAGTTCTTGTTCGGTCAGCTGTCCGCGTGTAAAAATGTTGCGCAGATTAATCACCATTTTTTCACGTTTTTCACCGATTTTAAAATTACCGCAGTCTGCCAGCAAGTCTTCCAGATAGGCGCAGAATTTAAGCACCTTTTCTTTATCGGCCGGCGTGGTGTGGTTGGTGACAAATTCTTCCGTTCCCATATCTTTTTGAGTCTTATAAAATTCATATCCGACCAGCAAAACCGCTTGTGACAGGTTGAGCGAGCAGTGACGCGGATTGAGCGGAATATTGATAATGGCATCAGCCAGGCATATATCCTGATTGTTGAGGCCGGTGCGTTCGGGGCCGAACATCAGCCCGCAGCGAATACCGGAACTCAGCTTTTGCGCGGCCTCTTGAGCGGCAAATTCCGCGCTCAAAACAGCTTTGGTTTGGTCGCGATGCCGTGCGGTTGTGGCCGCCACCCATTGTAAATCGGCAATTGCCTCTTCAGTTGAGGCATAAACTTTGGCATTAAATAAAATCTCTTCAGCGTTGGAAGAGGCGGAGATTGCCTTGGCTGAAGTATGATCCTCCCGCGGGTTGACCAAGCGCATTTCGGCAAGACCGCAGTTCATCATGGCGCGCGCCGCCATACCGACATTTTCCGCCAATTGCGGTTCAACTAAAATAATTGCAGGGAGTAGGGATGTCATATTTATTCTTCTTTGAGGCTGGTGTTATTAGTCGCGGTATCTTCCGTGTTCTCATCAATTGGGGCAGCGGTATTGCTCAGCGGCGCCACAAAGACCTCTTGCATATATTCCTGCATTTCTTTGCGGTCTTTAGAATTAATGTTGGGCGCTTTATACTCAATCTGCTCTTTCGGCGGGCGGCGTAGATTTTCTTTTTGAGTAAGAATCTGATTCTGCGCGGCAATTACTTCAAGCATCATCTTGCGCTCTTTGGGAGAGGCTTTTACCACGGTATTCAAAATTGCTTTTTGCAAGTCGCCTTTGGCCTCGACGCTTTGTTCCGGAGTAACTTCTGAAGGCGGCAGCTGCGGAGCGGTGTTTTCTGCCTCTTGAGTAAAAGCGAGCAACGGGTATGCCAACAGAGCCAAAGTGAAAACTCCTAATTTACGCATGGCAAAATCCTAATCGGTTGAAAGAATATCAATACTATTGAACAGGATATTTTCCATATCCAATCCGGACTGGTCTTCAACTACATCCAAAAGCCCCGAGAACATGGTGTCAAACGGGTTATCCTGATGTCCGAGTCCGTTATATGCCTTGCGCAGATAAGCGGCGTATGCTTGCGGCATATCTTTAATTTTTTGGTCATAGCTCTTAGGAATTTTGTAGCCCAGGTCACGCAGGTGCTGGGTTGCTACCAGCATATTGTGGCGGTTTACTTCCGGAGCAATCATTTCTTGCCCTTGCGCCTCGCCAAATGTGGTTGCCTCGCCGATATAATTCAGCTTGCCGTGCTGCCCGCTTCCTCGCCAGGTTTTGATGCCGCTCTTATCGCGGGCTCTTGCCCACGGGTCAACCGGCAGAATATCTCCGCCGTTAGCGGTATTATCATAAACCGGAGCCTGCGTAATATCGGTATTGGCTGCATTGTCGCCTTTGTAGCCGTCATTGGGGCGGATATCCCACGGGTTAGCCGGAAGTTGCGCCATTGCCGCGGTTGTCAAAAGCAACACGCCAGCCAGACTCCAAAGATAAGCTCTGTATTTCATGGCACCCTCCTGCGCTGAAGTTCCCATATATTCTTATATTACTACAAAAAATAGCATAAGAATAGTTACAAAATTGTTAAATATCAGTGTTTCTGATTTTCTTGCATTTTGCGCAATTGTTTAATCTCGTTTTCCAATAGCTTCAGCCGGCATTCTATCGGGTCTTTGTCGGTTGCGCAAACGCCATAAGCCACAAATTCTTTGGCATGTTTTTCTTTGGTGGAGTGCGCCGGCACGCCGACTACGGTCTGTCCGTCGGGCACGTTTTGCAGCACCACGGCATTGGCGCCGATTTTGACATCATCACCGATGGTTATCGGCCCTAGGACTTGTGCCCCGGCTCCCACAACCACATTATTGCCCAGTGTCGGATGCCGCTTGTCGGTAATTTTGCCGTTTTTATCAAAAACCGTTGCGCCGCCGAGCGTTACGCCATGATAAAGCGTAACGTTATTGCCGATTTCCGCGGTCTCGCCGATAACCACCCCCATGCCGTGGTCAATAAAAAATCCCGAACCGATTTTGGCGGCCGGATGAATTTCTATCCCGGTGAAAAAGCGGACAATTTGCGAGCATACTCTTGCAACCAGATGCAGGTTATGCCGCCAAAGCCAGTGGCAGCCGCGATAAGCAATAATTGCCTGCAGCCCGGCGCTGCAGAGCAAAGCCTCCACGCGGGTTTTGGTCGCCGGATCGCGGGCAATAACCGCGTCGGCATCTTGTAAAATTATCTTGAATTTTGAATCCATTTTGTGCTACATTCCTGAAAATGTTAATAATTTGTACAGTTTTGTTATTATATAATATGCAAAGTTCTAAATTTAGGTTAAAAGATAATGACAGAAGTTTTATTTAACGGCCACGCCGGTCGCTTGGAAGGGCGCTATCATCAAAGTGATAAGCCCGGCGCTCCGATAGCTTTGATTTTGCATCCGCATCCGCAATACGGCGGAACCATGAACAACAAGGTGGTTTACACATTGTTCAGCGTGTTCCAAAATTTGGGATTTTCGGTTTTGCGTTTTAATTTCCGCAGTGTCGGCCGCTCGCAAGGCACTTTTGAAGACGGCCCTGGTGAACTTTCTGATGCCACTGTCGCTTTGGACTGGTTGCAGTCGGTTAACCCTGAGGCTCGTCAGTGCTGGATTGCCGGCTATTCTTTTGGCGCTTGGATTGGCTTGCAGCTCCTGATGCGCCGTCCGGATATTAATAATTTTATCGCCGTGTCGCCGCCGGCTAACGAAAAAGACAAGGATTTTTCGTTTTTGGCGCCTTGCCCGACTTCCGGATTAATTACTCAGGGCGGGATTGATGAAATTGTCACTCCTTCCAGCGTTACCGCTTTGGTCAAAAAACTCAACACTCAGCGCAATGTTTCCATTGACTACGCTCTGATAGAAGATGCCGACCATATGTATAATAATCATTTCCGGCAGGCGTTGCAT
>JBNMLW010000137.1:0-3537 GCA_050875025.1 Alphaproteobacteria bacterium | reverse complement strand
TTTGATAGCCTATCCTTAATGTCTTTATTTAAATATCTGGCGAGATTATATATCAACATTCACAATTTATACAACTTATAAATATTGGTGTTGAAAAGTTTTTTGGCGTGTGTTAGAAGAAAATAAATTCATAAATAAACAAGAAGGACAAAATTCATGGCTCGTAAAAGATTGATTGCCGGCAACTGGAAGATGAACGGTCTGTTGGCAGATGGCGCTGATTTGGCTAAAAACGTTGCTGCACAGGTTAAGGCTTTGGGCAAACCGGAGTGCGAATTTTTGGTATGTCCGCCGTTCACGTTGTTGATGGCGGTAAAAAAGGCTCTGCGCGGCGCTAAGGTTGCGTTGGGCGCGCAGGATTGCCATTTTGCCGAGAAGGGCGCTCATACCGGAGATATCAGCCCGTTGATGCTTAAAGATTTGGGCTGCACCTATGTTATTTTGGGACACTCTGAGCGCCGTGCTGACCATGGCGAGACCAATGAGCTGGTTTGCCAAAAGGCCGATGCCGCTCACCAAGCCGGGCTCAAAACCGTTATCTGCATCGGTGAGACTCTGCAACAGCGCGAAGCCGGCAAAGCGGTTGATGTCTGCCGCGAGCAGATTATGGGTTCGGTTCCTGCCGATTCGACTGCCGCTGATACCGTAATTGCCTATGAGCCGGTATGGGCTATCGGCACCGGCAAGGTTCCGACTACCGCCGATGTTGAGGAAGTTCACGCTACTGTCCGTCAGGCCTTGGCCAAAAAGCTGGGCAAAGGCAATGCCAACAAAATGCGCATTTTGTACGGCGGCTCCGTAAAACCGAACAATGCCAAAGAATTGTTGAATCTGCCTGATGTTGACGGTGCTCTTATCGGCGGCGCCAGCCTCAAAGCTGATGATTTTCTGGCTATTGCCAAAAACGCCGGCTGTTAATTAATTGCAGCCATAAAGTAAAAAGGAAAATATAAATGGGAACAGTTTTATTGGTAATCCACCTTCTGGCTTGCATCTTCTTGGTTGCGGTCATTTTGCTGCAGCGTTCCAGCGGCGGCGCTTTGGACGGATTGGGCGGCGGCTCCGGTGCTTCTAACTTTTTGACAGCGCGCGGAACCGGCAACTTCTTGACCCGCACGACAGCCATTTTGGCCGTTATTCTGTTTGTCACCAGTATCTCGCTGTCTTTGTACTACAAAGGTCAGCACCGCCAGGCAGCCGGTTCAATTCTGGAAGGCGCTCCGGCACAATCTCAGCCGATTGCTCCTGCCGCGCCGGCAATGCCCGAGGCTCCGGTGGCCGGAAAATAAATGAGCTTATCTCTCCAACATACAAAGGCACCTTTTGTTAAGGTGCCTTTGTCACTTTAAACTACAGCTGATAAAGGTACGTTAAATGTCTGACAAAACTAAATTTATATTCATCACCGGCGGTGTTGTTTCCTCTTTGGGAAAAGGGCTGGCTTCCGCCTCTTTGGCATCGGTTCTGCAAGCCCGCGGTTTTAAGGTTCGCATGCGCAAACTTGACCCGTATTTGAACGTTGACCCCGGCACCATGAGCCCTTATCAGCATGGCGAGGTTTTTGTAACCGACGACGGCGCCGAAACCGATTTGGATTTGGGGCATTATGAGCGTTTTTCCGGCGTTGCCTGCCACAAGACCGACAGCGTTACTACCGGCAAGATTTATCAGCGGGTGATTGATAAAGAGCGCCATGGCGATTATCTTGGCGCCACGATTCAGGTTATTCCGCATGTTACCAACGAGATTAAGGATTTTATCCTTTCCGATATCACCGATGAAGATTTTGTTTTGTGCGAAATCGGCGGCACGGTCGGCGATATTGAGGGGCAGCCTTATCTGGAGGCTATCCGCCAGGTGGCTTATGACTTGGGACGCGAGCGCGCGATGTTTATCCACGTTACGCTGCTGCCTTATATTCCGGCGGCCGGAGAGCTCAAGACCAAACCAACCCAGCACTCAGTCAAAAAACTGCAGGAATACGGTATTCAGCCCGATATGCTACTCTGCCGTTCGCAAATGCCGATTCCGCAGAACGAAAAACGCAAGATTGCTTTGTTCTGCAACATCAGGGAAGAAAACGTTATTGCCGCGCTTGATGTCAGCAGTATTTATCAGGTGCCGATTTCTTATTCGCACGAGGGAATGGATAAGCAGGTATGTAAACATTTCGGCATTCCCTGCGACCAAGAGCCCGATTTGAGCAAATGGGAGCATATTGTTGATGTTTTGCGCCATCCCGAAGGCGAGGTCAGAATTGCGGTTGTCGGCAAATATACCCAGCTGTTGGAGGCTTATAAATCGCTCAACGAGGCTCTGACCCACGGCGGTATTGCCAATCATTATAAAGTAAAAATCAAATGGGTGGATTCTGAACTGCTGGAAAAAGAAGATCCGGCAATGTATCTGAATGATGTCAGCGGAATTTTGGTTCCCGGAGGTTTTGGTCAGCGCGGTACTGAGGGCAAAATTGCCGCAATCCGCTATGCCCGCGAGCACAAAATCCCGTTCTTGGGAATTTGCCTCGGTTTGCAAATGGCGGTTATTGAAACTATGCGCGATGTTGCCGGAATCAAAAATGCCGGCACCACCGAATTTGACCCCAATTGCGAGCCGGTTGTCGGCCTGATGACCGAGTGGGATAAAGAGGGTGCCAAAGAAATCCGCCGCAAAGACGGTGATTTGGGCGGCACGATGCGTTTGGGAGCATATCGCTGCATTTTGCAACCCAATTCCAAAGCCGCGCAGGCTTATGGCTGTTACGAGATTAGCGAACGCCACCGCCACCGCTATGAAGTAAATATTAAATATGAGCAGCAGTTGCGCATGGCCGGCATGAGCATCACCGGCAAATCCCCGGACGGCAAACTGCCCGAGATTGTGGAGATTCCGGATCATCCTTGGTTTGTGGCAGTACAGTTCCACCCCGAGCTCAAGTCCAAACCGTTTGCGCCGGCACCGTTGTTTGTGGCGTTTATCAAGGCCGCAATCGATAAAAGCCGCTTGCTGTAAACGCTTTGTTCCACCACTATCCAAGCTTGCTGGAGATTGTGCAGGGCGCGTTATCCTCTTTAATTGTCATTCTCGGGCTTGACCCGAGAATCCAGGTCAACCAATCAGCTATATTGCCACCTGGATTACCCAGTCAAGCTGGGTAATGACAGTTAGGGGTGGTTAACAGAAAGGGGCACTGTCTTTGCGCGAACGGCGCCAGCCGCGAGAAGCAATCCATCTTTATCTTGAGGCAAAAACAACCAGTCAATAATTGTTGAAAACTAAGCGTTATAACTAGAAAAAACAATTCTTAAGTGCTATTTAATTTTTGAGTAGGTGCGACAAAAGAGAAATATAGCCTTATAAGTCTTCCCCATCGATGAACTGTACCCCGAAAGTTGGACAGTAAGAATCCCCCCCCCTGAAAGAAAATTGCACTAGCAATTAAGGGAAGGATTTTTTATACTGATAAACAACGTAAAGGAACAACAGATGAGACAAAGAGAATACACGGCAGCCGAGCGGTCTGAATTAGAGAAGAAT
>JBNMLW010000136.1:0-3566 GCA_050875025.1 Alphaproteobacteria bacterium | reverse complement strand
ATAGAGGGAAATGCCGATAAATCATTTTTTAACGGTGATATTCCGCACCAGTGGATTCGTATTGGACAGGCCGGCACCGGTTTTAAGCGCCTGGCAGAAGAAAAAGTGCAGGATGTGGTCATGATCGGCACTATCCGCCGCCCGAGTTTTTTTGACTTGGTTCCGGATTTGCGCACCACGGCATTTTTTGCCAAAATCGGTACCAAGGCTTTGGGAGATGATGGTATTTTGCGCGCTCTGGTCAAAGAGATTGAATCTGAAGGCATGGCGGTTAAAGGCGTGCATGAGGTTATGCCCGATATCTTGGTCAAATCCGGCGTGCTGGGCAAACACAAACCCGATAAACAGGCTTTGGCAGATATTGAGCGCGGCATTGAGGTTGCGGCAGAACTCGGCAGGCTGGATGTCGGGCAGGCGGTGGTGGTGCAGCAGGGGCTGGTGCTTGGCGTAGAAGGAATAGAAGGCACTGACGAGCTGATTCGCCGCTGTGGAGAATATCGCCGCAAAGGCGTTGGCGGCGTGTTGGTAAAATTACGCAAGCCGCAGCAGGATATGCGGATTGATTTGCCCACTATCGGCACCCGCACAATAGAGCGCGCGCATGAGACCGGTTTGCGCGGCGTTGCGGTTCATGCCGGCAACGGGCTGATTGTTGATGAGGCCGAGGTAATTAAATTGGCTGATAAATACGGACTTTTTGTAATAGGAGTAACTCCGCGTTGACAAATTTGAAAGTATATCTGATTGCCGGCGAACCGTCCGGCGACTTATTGGGCTCTCGGTTAATGCGCGCCTTGCGCCAAAAGACCGGCGGCAAGGTTGAATTTTTCGGCTTGGGCGGCGATACTATGGAGGCCGAAGGGCTGAAACCGATATTTGATATTTCTGATTTGGCGATTATGGGGTTGGTAGAGGTTATTCCCAGCATTCCTAAAGTATTGCGCCATATCAAAAACACGGTTGCCGACATTGAGCGGGTCAAGCCGGATATTGTTATCACTATTGACAGCTGGAGTTTTTGCTCCCGCGTACATAAGGCATTGCGCAAACTCAAACTCGGAATCCCGCAGCTGCACTATGTTGCGCCTCAGGTTTGGGCTTGGAAAAAGAAACGCGCCCGCACAATGTATAAATATATAGACGCCTTGATGACGCTGCTGCCGCAAGAGCCTAAATATTTTACGCCCTATAAGCTGGAAACGGTTTTTGTCGGCCATCCGGTAATCGAGAGTGAGGTTCTGCTCGCTGACGGCGCCGCTTTCCGCGAGCGTTTTAATATTCCCGCCGATAAAAAGATTGTTGCCATTCTTCCCGGTTCTCGCAAAAACGAGGTTAGCAAACTGTTGCCGGTATTCTTGGAAAGCGCCCGCCAATTGTTGCGGCAAGATACAAATTTCTATTTTGTTATTCCCACTGTGCGCACGGTTTCCGCCATGGTTAAACAGATGTCCGAAAACTGCAATCTTCCGCTGGCGGTGGTAGAAACTCAAGATGACCGTTATAATGCTTTTCAGGCCTCAAGCGCGGCTATTGCTGCTTCCGGAACCGTTGCGCTGGAATTGGCAATTTGCCATATACCTCACCTGATTGCTTATCGGGTTTCCAAACTCACAGCCTGGATTGCCGCTCGTTTCCTCAAAATCCAGTTTGTCAACCTCACCAATATTATGCTTGGCCGTTTGGTGGTGCCGGAACTTCTGCAGGAACAGTGCACCGCCGGCAATATCAGCCGCACGGTTAATGAGCTGTTGGCGCATGGCGGTTTGTATGAGCGCGAGCAGGAAGGTTTTGCCAAAGTAAAAGATATTTTGAGCAACGGTGAGCAAACTCCCAGCCAAAATGCTGCTGACTTTGTGTTGGATTTGGTATCCCGCCAAAAATAATATCAGAGAGAACAGCAATGCGCGCTTTGTGGCTATATCTCAAACGTCAGGCCGATTTGGAGCCGAACCGCCGCAAACTGTGGCTGCCGGTTCTGTTTGCTTTGGGCATCGGCATCTATTTTCTTCTGCCGCAAGAACCTTCCAAATGGCAGACCCTCGGAATTATTGAGTTCTTAATTGCCGCGGCGGCCGTGCTGCGCTATCACCCGCATATTTTGCGCCTGCTTTTGTGGTGCGGAATTGTGGCCGGCGGTTTTGCTTGGGCACAGGTGCAAAGCATTTATACTGCAGAGCAAATGGGCAGTGTGCCGCCGAATAAACTATATATTCAGGGGCAAATTATTAAAGTTGATCATAACCAAAAAGGCAAATTGCGCCTGACGCTGGATAATTTGCAGGATTTTGACCGCCGGGAGCTCAAGGGGCGTTTTCGGGTAACTCTGCGCCAAAAGCAGGGCGAATATCAGGCCGGGCAGTGCGTGGAACTGATAGCCAAACTTATGCCGCGGGCACAAGCGCAAATGCCGGACGGTTACCAATTTGACCGCAAAAACTTTTTTGCCGGTTTATCCGGCAGCGGCTACGCCGAGAGCCGGGCACTGCCGGTTGAGTGTCCCAATCCCGTTGTTACGGCCGGCGCAGCAATCAATAGTTGGCGGCAAAAAGTTATTGACCATATATCCAACATCTTGCCGGCAGATGAGGCTTCCGTAACTGCCGCAATTGTCGCCGGCGAGCAGGGCGGCATCAAACAAGCGCAAATCCAAAATTATCGCAATTCCGGGCTGGCGCATTTTCTTTCTATATCCGGTTTGCACATGAGCATGATTGCCGGCTTGATGTTTTTCTTCATCCGGCTGTTGACCGCCCTGATTCCGCCAATAGCTTTACGGATAGATTCCAAAAAGGTTTCCGCTGTGGCGGCGATTATTCTCAGCGCGGTATATCTGCTGATTTCCGGCGCGGCAATTCCGGCACAGCGGGCGTTTGTTATGACCCTGATTGTTTTGCTCGGCATATTTTTTAATCGGCGGGCAGTTTCTATGTATGCCATTGCCTGGGCGGCGCTGATTGTGCTGTTGATTGCGCCCCATGCTCTGATTGGAGCCAGTTTCCAGATGTCTTTTGCCGCGGTTATTGTGCTGATTGCTTTTTACGAAAAGGCTGCTTCTCGGCTCAGCCGCTGGTTTGCCGCTGATCGTTCATCCCTGCTGTCGGTGGTTGGCAAAGGCATTGCCGCTTATGCGGTCGGCATAGTAGTTGCAGATTTTGTTGCCAGTTTGGCCACCCTGCCGTTTGCCATTTATCATTTTAATCGGGTGGCGGTTTATACCTCGCTTACCAATCTGTTGGCCGGGCCGATTATTGGTTTTATCGTAATGCCGTTTACCATGTTTGCTCTGCTGCTCATGCCGTTTGGGCTTGATGCTCAGGCTCTGCAGGCAGTTGGTTGGGGAATTGGCCTGCTTAATGATATCACCAGTTGGGTAAGCTTTCTGCACGGTGCCTCGCTGCCGGTGTTGTCAATGCCGTTGTGGGGATTGCTGCTTATTGTGTTGGGCGGGCTGTGGTTGTGTATCTGGGAACGCCGCTGGCGTTTTTGGGGCGTGCCGCTCATAATCTGCGGAATTTTGAGTACCTTTATTGTTAATAATCCCGATGCCCTGATTAATGATGATGCCT
>JBNMLW010000135.1:0-3638 GCA_050875025.1 Alphaproteobacteria bacterium | reverse complement strand
TAGTGGATTTTATAGAGTGATTTGAAAGGCGGCGACACCGGAGTTTACAAAAGGGTAAATGAGGATGTCGCCGTCCTGCGCAAATTGCTCTAGAAAACCTCTAGACAATCTCGCCTATTTATTGTGCCGCGCGTGCCACATACGACACCACCTTAGACGCTTTCAACGCCGCAATAATATCGGTGAGATGCTTAAGGTCTTTTACTTCTACATCAATCAAGAGTTCAAAATAACTGATTGTGCGGTTAACAATATTCAAGTTGCAGATATTACCGTTGCTGCGGGCAATCAAGTTCGAGAGTTCGCCCAAAGCACCAGGCTCATTGCTGAGCATAACTTTCAAGCGGCCGACATGGGGGCCGTCATCAGTAGTATCTCCCCATGAGATATCCAGCCAGCGCTCCGGCTCATCGGCAAATTTTTCCAGAAGTTTACAATCAATTGTATGTACTGCCACGCCTTTTCCGGTAGTGACAATACCCACAATTCGATCGCCGGGCAGCGGATGGCAGCAGCCGGCAAAATGAACCGCCATTCCGGGAATAAGCCCTTTAATTTTGAGAGGCTCGCCTTTAGACTTATCTTTTTTGGGCGTTTTGCTGATGATTGATTTAACAACTTTTTCCAGTTTGGACTGCTTGTAGCCGGGGTATACGGCTTTCATTACATCCCAAGCGGTAACCAACCCCTCGCCGACCTTGGCATAAATATCATCAATTGACTCCGCCTCAAAGTTGGGCAAAACATTGACAATCGCTTTTTCATTAAAGTCGAGATTTTCACCCTTAAACGTACGCTCCAAAAGTTGTTCGCCCAGAGTAATAAATTGGTCTCGCTTATGGGCGCGGACATATCTGCGGATTGCGGCTTTAGCCTTGCCGGTAACCACAAATCTATCCCATTCCGGCGACGGATGCTGAGCTTTGGAAGTCAGAACCTCAACCTGATCGCCATTTTGCAAAACCGTGCGCAACGGGCGGATCTCGCCATTAATTTTGGCGCCGACACAGGTATCGCCGACAGAAGAATGAACCGCGTAAGCAAAGTCAACCGGCGTAGAGTTTACCGGCAAACCGATTAAATCGCCTTTGGGCGTAAAACAGAATACCTGATCATTATACATCTCAAGCTTGGTATTCTCCAAAAACTCTTCCGGATTAGAAGCCTGTTCCAAAATCTCCAGCAGCTCGCGTATCCATCTGAAGTTTTTGCCGACAACTTTTTCACCCTGCTTATAAGCCCAATGCGCAGCCACGCCTTTTTCGTTAACCTCATGCATTTCATGAGTGCGGATTTGAATTTCAATACGGGTATTTTCCGGCCCGATTACCCCGGTATGAATAGAACGGTACCCGTTGGGTTTCGGGGTTGAAATATAGTCCTTAAAACGGCGCGGAACCATGTGGTATTTGCTGTGGACAACGCCCAATGCCTGATAGCAGGCGGCCACGTCGTCAACAATAATTCTAAAAGCCATAATATCTGACAATTGCTCAAACGAAGCATTTTTTTGCTGCATTTTACGCCAGATAGAATACGGCGATTTCTCGCGTCCGGAGACATCAGCCTTGATGTCGTTTTCTTCCATATCCTTTTGCAGCTGGGCAATAATTTTGGGAACCAGATTACTGCCCTGCTCTCGCAAAAAGTTCAGACGCGCAACAATAGATTCATAAGCTTCTTTGTGCAGCTCACGAAAGGCGATCTCTTCCAACTCGGTTTTGACTTCCTGCATACCGATGCGCTCAGCCAGCGGAGCATAAATATCCAAAGTCTCTTTGGCAATGCGGGCGCGTTTTTCCGGCGCGCAATAGTGCAGCGTGCGCATATTGTGCAGGCGGTCGGCCAGTTTAATCAGCAGCACGCGGATATCTTCAGACATCGCCAACAAAAGCTTGCGGAAGTTTTCAGCCTGTTTATTGTTGGCAGATTTTTGCTCAATCATGGCCAGTTTAGTCAGCCCGTCCACAATCTGAGCCACCTGATCGCCAAACAATTTGCGTATCTCTTCAATCGAGGTATCAGTATCTTCAACCGTATCATGCAGCAAACCGGCAATAATCGAGGTAGAATCAAGCTTAAATTTGGTAAGGATACCGGCCACTTCCACCGGATGCGAATAATAGGGATCGCCGGAGGTGCGCAGCTGCGCTCCGTGTTTTTTCATTGCAAACACATAGGCCCGGTTCAATGCGTCTTCATCGGCATTGGGGTCATAAGATTTTACCAAATCAACAAGTTCATACTGTCTGAGCATTTTTTCATAGCCACATTATCAAGAGATTACTTTGTTATAGAATATCAGCTATTATTTAATTAAATCTAAACAGCGGCAACAAAAAAGCGGACTGAAAAACTCAATCCGCTTAAATCTGAACAGCGCTAAAATTATTCTTCGTCGCCGTAATCATCTCCGGCGTCAAAACCGTCATCAGCTCCCATATCATCGCCGAAATCGGCGTCAGCGTCAACATCGGAATCCGCATCAGTGTCAGCATCCAAATCCAGGGCATCGTCATCGCCGCCATGAACTTGCATATTGTCATCAATTTCAGCCTGCGGCAGCAAACCGGTAAACTGCTCATCCAAATCAGAGAGCTCTTTCTCGGCAGCCATAATCTCCATCTCTTCTTCTTCAGGCTCTTCAACTTCAACATATTTCTGCAAGCCCATAACCAGAGATTTCTGTAATTCTTCAATGCTTACGGTCTCATCGGCAATTTCGCGCAAAGCCACAACCGAGTTTTTGTCATTATCGCGCTCAACAGTAAGCGGAGCACCGGCGGCAATATCTTTGGCGCGCTGAGCGGCAACCATCAGCAGCTCATAGCGGTTAGGAATTTTATCAATACAATCTTCAACAGTAACGCGAGCCATTTTATTCTCTTCCTTTAAGGGTTAAAATTATTTTGCCATTGGTATACAACAGCTTGAATTAAAAAAGCAACAAAAAAATTAAAAAAACACTAAAAATCAAGCAGATATTTTTGACTATTCGATTCGCACCGGCATATTTCCCATCCGAAATTCCGATTCTCTCCACACCTTTTCCAACTGGGCGCGGTTTTTGCGTACCTCGACCGTATCTGCCAGCGGCGCATTATATGCCGAAACAATCGCCTGCATGGCCGAATAGCGCATCTCGCGGGAATGCGGACTGAGTTTATTAATTACCGGTTCATATAACCCCATTTTATAAGCGCGGATCGTCTGCATCATAGATAAACTAATGCGCGAAAGCCGATAGGCCTTAACTGTTTTGTCACAGGTATATGCCCACTCGTTAAGCGTAAATCCCTCTCCGGCAACTTTTTTAGCCAGCGGAAGTTCCTGCCCGATAAGCCGCGCCTTTTGCACCAAACGGGAACACGGATTAACCAAATCCCTGAGGCCGGCAGCGATATCCGGCTTTTCTTTTTGCTCATGGCTCCACAGCAATGTAGTAGCGCGATTAATCAGAAGAGGATTGTCCCCTTGCTGATACCATTCCTCAACCGCCGGAATTGTACGGATAAAAGCCTGTACATCGGCAGAAGTCAACAGCGTGCTGGCATCGGGACGTATCGTGCGCATCTGGCTGCGCCCCGGTCTGTCCGCCGCGTCACCCGACATATAATCTTCAGGCATCACCATCTTTT
>JBNMLW010000134.1:0-3679 GCA_050875025.1 Alphaproteobacteria bacterium | reverse complement strand
TCTCTAATTCAGACCGCTCGGCTGCCGTGTATTCTCTTTGTCTCATCTGTTGTTCCTTTACGTTGTTTATCAGTATAAAAAATCCTTCCCTTAATTGCCAGTGCAATTTTCTTTCAAGGGGGGGATTCTTACTGTCCAACTTCCGGGGTACAGTTCAGTCAAGGGGAAAGGCTTATTAGGATTAAATTTTTAAACGGGCACTAACTCGAGCCCCGAACGCAGTGAGTGGCGAGTAAATTCTTGCGAATGCCTCCAAGCGCTTGCTTGGCCGAACAACGAACACAGTGAGCGGCGAGTAACAGCTTGCTAATGCCTCTGCCGGCTGCGGCAGCTTGCTAATCGCTGTGCGCGTTCGCACCTAGGGGTTATTCTTCGGCTTTTTTGCGCAAGACATAGTTGAGCTTTTTCAGCGCTTGCAGATTCATCTGCTCCTGACTCAAGCTGGCAGGCACCACCACGCTGGCCTCGATTCCGGTTTCCGGCTCCAGCGCGGTGACTTTGACATACGCCCCTTGGCGCACATATTCAAACAATACCTCTGCCATATTATAAAGATTTAATCCTTCAAAAACTTGTTGCTCTTGGGGAATCCGAACGGCGCCAGCTTGCCGACCTGCGCTCTGTGTCCCAACCAGGTCAAGAGCTCAGTTTCGGTCTTGGTTCCGCCGGCGCGGTTATAGGTAAAGCCGTCCGCCTCATTAAAGATTTGGATATCTGCCAAACCGCCGTCTTTGTACTTTTGCAAAGTTACGCCGCGGCCGCGCGCCATGGTCGGAATCTCCTCGACCTTAAATATAAGCAGTTTGCGGTTGTCGCCAATAACAGCCACCATATCGCCGGTAATTTTTTTGCAAAATACCAGATGCTCGCCCTCGGCAACATTCATAATCTTGCGGCCGTTGCGAGTTTGGGCAATGATATGATTCTCGTCAACCACAAAACCGCGGCCGATGTTAGAGGCAATCAGATACTTGGCTTTGGCGTCAAACACAAACATATCAACGATATTATCGGTGTTGCCCAAATCTATCATCAGGCGCAGCGGCTGTCCGAAACCTCTTCCGCTGGGTATCTCAGATGCCGAGATATTAAAGAACTTGCCCGAAGTATCAAGCAGCACAATCTTGTCAGTGGTTTGAGCATGGATTGCCATCAGCAAGGCGTCATCGTCTTTGAACTTGAAGTCCTCAGTCAGGTCATTGTGCCCCTTGGTGCAGCGTATCCAGCCTTTTTGCGACAAGATAACCGTAATCGGCTCTTTTTCAACCAATGCCTCAATTGAGATTTCAATATCGTCGTCAACTTCGGCAAACTCGGTGCGGCGGCGCCCTAAGGCTGTCTTTTTGCCAAATTTTTCACGAGTGAGCTTAATCTCGTCGGCAACTTTTTGCCAACGCAGGTTTTCATCTGACAACAATGCCTCTAAGCTGCCTTTTTCTGCGCTGAGGTCATCAAATTCTTTGCGGATCTCGCTTTCTTCCAGCTTGCGCAGGCTGCGCAGTTTCATATTCAAAATAGCCTCAGCCTGATTATCAGTAAGCGCAAATTCTTTCATCATTACCGCTTTGGCGTCTTCTTCCTCACGGATAATGCGGATAATCTCATCAAGATTCAGGTAGGCAATCAGATAGCCGGAGAGAATCTCCAGACGGGCGTTTATCTTTTGCAGGCGGTATGCCGAACGGCGCTCCAGCACATGCATGCGGTGCTGCAGATATTCATGCAGAACTTCTTTAATGCTCATAACCCGCGGCACGCCGTCAGAATCCAGCACATTCATATTCAGGGCAAATTTGCTCTCCAGCTCGGTCTGCTTGAACAACAGTTCCATAAGCATATTGGCATCGACATTGCGGTTTTTGGGCTCCAGCACAATGCGGACATCGTGGGTGGATTCATCGCGGACATCGGCCAACAACGGAATCTTTTTATCCATCAGCAGCTGCGCAATTTTTTCAATCAGTTTGGATTTGACCACCTGATAGGGAATCTCGGTTACCACAATCTGGTACTGCCCCATGCCGAGGTCTTCTTTCTCCCACTTGGCACGGATGCGGAAGTTGCCCCGCCCCTGCTTATAGGCATCGAGTATAGAGGCAAACTTGTCAACAATCACGCCGCCGGTCGGAAAATCAGGGCCTTTGAGTTTGCGCACCAACGGCTCAATCTCAACATCGGGCTTTTCAATCAACAGCAGGAGGGCATCGCAGACCTCTGCCAAATTGTGCGGCGGAATATTGGTTGCCATACCAACGGCAATACCGGAAGAACCATTGCACAGCAAATTGGGCACTGCGGCAGGCATAACTACCGGCTCGCATTCCTCACCGTCATAAGTATCGCGGAAATCTACCGCATCATCATTGAGCCCTTCCATCAGAGCCATGGCAAACTCAGTCAAGCGGGCTTCCGTATAACGCATGGCCGCCGGACCGTCGCCATCGATATTGCCAAAGTTGCCCTGCCCGTCAACCAACGGATAGCGCACCGAAAAATCTTGCGCCAAACGCGCCATTGCCTGATATACGGCGCTGTCGCCGTGCGGGTGATATTTACCGATAACATCGCCGACTACGCGGGCGCATTTCTTAAATCCGGATTTGGGATCCAGATGCAGCTGGCGCATAGCAAACAACAGGCGGCGGTGCACCGGTTTTAAGCCATCGCGGACATCAGGCAAAGAGCGAGAAACAATGGTAGACATAGCATAAGAGAGGTAGCGGCTGCTCAGCTCTTCTGCCATGGCAACGGTTTTTATTTTTTCTTCCAATTCGGCCATTTTGAGTACTCAAATCATTATATTACAATGCTTGCCAGACTATCACGGCATTCGGGAAATTTCAAGCCGTGGGCGGCAAAAAAGTTTTTGTAGAGGAAAAATCCGGTCAAATCCAGCAGATTTCTTATCTCTTGCGGGCTTGGCCGATAATTGCGGTTGAGGATAAATTGCGGAAATTTGTATAATCTGTCCTTGTAGGGTTCGCCGGCTTCCGCGCACACGGCGCGTCCGGTTTTGGGCGAAACATAAGCCAGATTTTCGGTAGCTCCGGTAACGGCGCATTCGCTCAAATCGAGTCCTATTCCCAAAAAATCAAGCAGATAAAATTCAAAGCAACAATAGCTGGTTATCCAATTATCTTCATCTATAAGATTAAAAAAACTTTCTACATATTGATACAATTCTTCAGGCGATTGCAGTTCCGGCATACAGGTGTTGCAAAGCGCGCACAATGAAGACAAAACCTGCAGTTTGCGTCCGTCGGCAATAAAATTTACGGCAGTCGGAGAAAGCAGCTCTACCTTGAGCAGGAGCATATTCTCATCAACTCTTGACCACGCCTCCAACTCCACCTGATTGCCAAGCTGATATGTGGATAAGTTTTTTTTGGTGAGGCAGTTTTTGACAAAGCCGACAACCTTGCCGTGCCCTTGGGTCAGCACAGTCAAAATCAGCGAACGCTCGCCATGGCGGCGCATATTGATGATATATCCTTTATCGGTAAACTGCATGGCAAAAAAATAGTCCCTGCCCGCCCAATCGTCAATAAAAAACTCCGTTTATTCAACGGAGCTTTTAGTTTAGAGGGTTTTGAGCAGCAATTTGCGCTTTTTGGTAATGCGGTCAAACTCCTGCAAGTCAGACAAAACATCCTTCATATCTTTGAGGGCGATGGTATTC
>JBNMLW010000133.1:0-3683 GCA_050875025.1 Alphaproteobacteria bacterium | reverse complement strand
TTACAACTCCGTCCTTACGTTTATATGACACGGTTAATCCTTTCTTCTAATATACAATCGGTATAATCTGAGACAGTGTTACTCTTTTTTTATCTATATTGCAACCGTATCCGATAAAATTCAATCCGTTTTTTGCGGCGTCAAAAATTTTGGCGGCAGCCAGCGGAGAATATTTCCAACTGAAATGAATCTCGTTGCAATCGGTACGCGGCATAATCATAAATACGCAGGTTTTGTGCCCCTGGGCGCGCAGCTCCTGCATCTCTTCAAACATCTCCATTTCAAAAAAGTTTACCTCGGTCGGAAAAACGGCGCCGGCGCCAAACTTATGATAAACGTTGGTCACAAAGACAAAACACTTATCACCGCCCGGAGAACTCAGCTCAAAGTCTATATGCGGCAGATGATCGGCAGCATCAAGCCGGCGGCACAAAGAATATGCGGCAAACTCCGGAAGACGGCGCTCATTAAAAGCCTCTTCAAACAAATCATTATTACGATTGGGGCAGCCGTATATCAATCCGCCGTTTTGTTCAACAAACTCAAGTTCATAGGGGATTTTTCGGCACTTGCCGGCAGTGCTTCCGGCATAGACCACAGTGCCCGGAACACACATCTGCACAATATCGTATGCGGAACAAAAAATCGGCTTGACGGAGCCATCGGCAAATTCGGCATCAATAATCACCCCGTTATATTTGCCGACTACGGCAGCTTTTATCAGATTTGCGGCAATTTCCGCCATAAGTCCCTCCATACGCATAACATATTATACAATACTCCGCCGGCTTGGCAAGCACAAGTGTTGTTTTGGTTGCTTATTATAAAAAATTGCTGGACAGAATCGCAAGATTGCATTATCAATACGAGGTTAAACATTTTTAGATTTTGGGAAGTATAAAATGACTGTTACTGTTAATCAAATCAGAAGCACTTTTCTGAACTATTTTGCCAAGAACGGACACAAGATTGTGCCGTCTTCATCTCTGGTGCCCAACAATGACCCGACCCTGATGTTCACCAACTCGGGCATGGTGCAGTTTAAAAATATTTTTACCGGCAACGAAGCCGCGCCCTACAGCCGAGCAACCACTTCCCAAAAATCGGTTCGTGCCGGCGGCAAGCACAATGACTTGGACAGCGTCGGATACGATGTGCGCCACCATACATTTTTTGAAATGCTCGGCAACTTCTCGTTCGGAGACTATTTCAAAGATGAGGCTATTGCCTACGCTTGGGAGCTGGTTACCAAAGAATTTGGGCTGCCCAAAGACAGATTGGCGGTTACGGTATTTCATACCGATGAGGTTTCGCGCAATATCTGGCGCAAGGTTTCCGGCCTGCCGGAAGACCGGATTATCGGCATCAAAACCAAAGATAACTTCTGGCAGATGGGCGATACCGGCCCTTGCGGCTATTGCTCCGAGATTTTTTATGACCATGGCGAACAGGTTTGGGGCGGCCTTCCCGGAACTCCGGAAGAAGACGGCGACCGCTGGATTGAGATTTGGAATCTGGTGTTTGACGAGTTTGAAGACCTGCCGGACGGAACCCGCATCGGCCTGAAACAAAAATGCATTGATACCGGTATGGGTTTGGAGCGTATATCCGCCATTCTGCAAGGCGTGCACTCCAACTATGATATTGATTTGTTCCAAAATCTGATTAAGGCCATTGCCGACATTGCCAACTCTGACCCCAAAGGCCCGCTGCAGTCTTCTCACAATGTAATTGCCGACCACTTGCGCGCAACCGCATTTTTGATTGCCGACGGCGTATTGCCCTCCAATGAAGGCCGCGGCTATGTTTTGCGCCGCATCATGCGCCGCGCAATGCGCCACACCCACCTGTTGGGCGTTGATGAGCCTATGATTTATAAATTGCTGCCGGCTTTGCAGAAAGAGATGGGCGAGGCTTATCCGGAACTCTACAGCGCCGAAGATTTGATTAAAGAAACTATCAAATTGGAAGAAGAGCGTTTTATCCGCACGATGGACAAGGGACTTAAACTTTTAGATGAAGAATCCGCCAGCCTCAAAGAGGGCGATATTCTCAACGGAGAAACCGCGTTTAAGCTTTATGATACATACGGATTCCCCTTGGATTTGACTGAAGACGCGCTCAAAAACCGCGGCATTAAAGTTGATGTTGAGGCCTTTGACAAAGCCATGGAGCGCCAAAAGGCCGAAGCCCGCAAAAACTGGGCCGGCTCAGGCGATGCCGGAACCGAAAAGATCTGGTTTGAACTGCAGGATAAACTCGGCGATACCGAATTTTTGGGCTATACAACCCTTAAATCCGACTGCCAAATTACCGCTTTGGTACAAAACGGCGCCGCGGTAAAATCAGTCTCAAACGGAGAATTTTATTTGTTGGCCAACCAAACCCCGTTCTATGCGGAAATGGGCGGCCAGGTCGGCGATATCGGCACAATTAAGGGCGACGGCTTTGAAATTGAAGTAACCGACACCAAGAAAAAACTCGACGGGCTGTATGTTCATGTCTGCAAAATGATCAGCGGCACAGTCAAAGATTCTGATACCGCAACTTTCCATGTCGACGAGGCAAACCGCCAGGCTATTGCCGGCAACCATACAGTTACCCACCTGCTCCATCGCGCTTTGCAGGATAAGTTCGGCAAAACCGTTACTCAAAAAGGCTCTTTGGTTGCGGCTGACAGAATGCGTTTTGACATTGCTTATCCCAAACAAATCAGCGAAGAAGAACTGCGCGATTTGGAAGATGCCGTAAACAAAATGATTCGCGCCAACTATCCGGTCAGCACCAAGCTGATGAGCCAGGATGAGGCCGTAAAATCAGGTGCAATGGCTCTGTTTGGCGAAAAATACGGCGATGAAGTGCGCGTTGTTTGCGTCGGCGACGGAGTTTCCCGCGAGTTGTGCGGCGGCACGCATGTTAAGCAGACCGGCGATATCGGTTACTTTAATATCGTCAGCGATGGTGCGGTTGCGGCCGGCGTCCGCCGTCTGGAGTGCGTCAGTGGCAAAGGCGCGGAAAAATATACTCAAGGAATCGAGGATAAGCTGCGCCACATCAGCCAGTGCCTGAAATCGGGTTTCTCTGATGTTGAGGCTCGCGTTGCTCAGATTCTGGAAGAGAAAAAAGCTCTGGAAGCCAAAATTTTTGAACTCAAAAAGAAATTGGTCAGCAATAAGGCCGCCGATAATCCGAACAACTACGAAGATGTTAAGGGTATTCGCTTTGTTGCCCGCATATTGGAAAACATCACAACCAAAGAACTGAAAGCTTTTGTTGATGAAGTAAAATCGCAATACCCCGAAAACCTGATTGTTGCCCTGTTTACTGCCAATGAGGGCAAGGCCTCGGTAGTTATCGGCGTTACGGAAGACCTCAAAAATAGACTGCCGGCCAACCAACTGATTCAGGCTGTGGCTCCGTTTGTCGGTGCCAACGGCGGCGGCGGACGTCCGGATATGGCTCAAACCGGCGGGTCTGACGTAACTCGTTTGGATCAGGCGGTTGAGGCAATCAGAGTGGCTATCCGCGCCCTCTAACTGGGCAGCGCCCAGTGGCGATGGCAAGCTGTTACTCGCCCGCACGGCGGGCGGCGCCGACTTAGCTGTTACTCGCTTGCTCGCCGTTGGCTCGGCGCTCGGAATTGCGACTGATTGTAAACATGTGCTCAGTCACCCCCACCAAAC
>JBNMLW010000132.1:0-3683 GCA_050875025.1 Alphaproteobacteria bacterium | reverse complement strand
GAATGATTATTGTAAAAAGCCGGAAGAACGGCTTTGCCGGCGCAATCAACGACCTGCCAATCGGCCTGCGGCCGCTGTTGCGGCGCAATCTTGGTAAAATGGCTGCCGGTTATCAGGATATCGGTTGATTGCCGATTTAACATAACATTTTGCAGCAAAATAGGCATGGCAGTTCTCCTTATTCGGTTTTGAGCAGTTCATCCACAAAGGCGGGCAGGGTGGTGCCGGCTTTGCCGTAGATATGTCGGTCAAAATAATAATTATTGGAGGTTGGTTCCAAATTAAATTCCAGCGTGCGGGCATTGTTGTATTTGGCAACCTGAACAAATGATGCGGCCGGAAAAACTACTCCGGAGGTGCCGATGGAAAGAAATAAGTCGCAGCCGGAGAGCAGGCGGTCTACTTTGTCCATGCAGAGCAGGTTTTCGCCAAAGAACACAATATTGGGTTTCATCATACCGGCAATGCCGCAATGAGGGCAAACGGTTTCGGTGTCAACATCGCCAAAGGTTTCTAAAATGTGTCCGCAATTCAAACAAACAGCTTGGTTAATCTGTCCGTGAATGTGATAAATATTTTGGTTGCCGGCTTTTTCATGCAAAGTATCAACATTTTGCGTTACCACACTGATTTCTGCAGGATATTCATGTTGCAGTTTGGTTATGGCCAGGTGGGCGGCGTTGGGTTTAGCTTTGACCAGCTCTTTCTTGAGTTCGTTATAAAATTCATGCACATAGGCCGGATTACGTTCAAAAGCCTCAATTGTGGCAACGTCTTCAACCGGATGATTATTCCACAATCCGTTGGAGGCGCGAAAAGTCGCCAGTCCGGATTCCGCAGAAATTCCGGCGCCGGTTAAAATTACAATATTTTTATATTGAGCCATGTTTGCCTCGCTTGTTGAATGAAAATTATAAATATAGTTTGCTAATTTTTAATGAATCTTTATAATAAAAGCGAAAGGATATCAAAATGAGTTTTTTGCTGCTTTCCTGTTGCGCTCCGTGTTCTTGCGCCGTTATTAAAATCTTGGCGGAAGAGAAAAGAGACTTTGCCGTGGTATTTTATAATCCGAATATTCGCCCTGAGGCGGAATATCGCAAGCGTGCCGATGAAAACAAACGCGTGTGCGAACTATACGGCGTGCCTTTTATTGAATTGGAATATGATAATCAGCGTTGGTGCAGCCTGACCAAAGGTTTGGAAAATGAACCGGAACGCGGCAAAAGGTGCGATATCTGCTTTTATATGCGGTTAAAAAGAGTGATGGAATATGCCCGCAATAATGGCTTTGAGGCGGTTGCCTCGGTATTGGGCGTTTCCCGCTACAAAGATTTGGCGCAGGTAAATCGAGCGGCAGCCAAAGCCGCGGCAGAAACCGGCATCCCTTATCTGGAAATTGAGGGACGCAAAGGCGGACGGCAGGAGCTGCGCGCCCAACTGATTAAAGAACTAAACCTGTATAATCAGAACTATTGCGGTTGTAAACCCCGCTAATCTGGAAGTTTGGGAAACAAATTAAAAATTTTCAGCAAAATATTCTGAATCCGGCGCGGCATGGTGCCGGCAGCACGGAAACAGACGGCAATACGCTCAATGCCGTGTTCGGCGCATATTCCAATCCGGTGATGTCCGTCATCAACGCAGTCCTTGGCGCCACAGCGGCGGCAAAGCATTATAGAAATAGGGTACTTATCATCAAAGCCTTTAGCCTGCAAAGAAGCTACTAAGCTGTTGTATTTGCTGATGCGTTCTTCCGGAGAGATATGCCAACGCTTGGATATATCATAGGCGTTTTCGGCATTGCGGAAGCCACGCTCAATGTGCAAATCTCTGAGGTATTTGAAGTTGGTATGGTAGACGCCGGGACTTTTAAATTTAAAATACTGGCGCAAGCCTTTGAAAAAAATTGGTAATACGTTCCACGGCGCAATATTGGAAACAAAGACAAAACGCACCGGAACATGCAAAATATTGCGTTCAACCGCATTTTGAGCAGCGGCGCGTCCGCAAACCAAAGTATCGGAGGTATGCAAATCTATATTGCCCAACAATACGGTGATTTCGTCAGAAGATTTGATTTTGGCCGCCATATCTGCCGGAGTATCGGCAAGTTTGAGAATATCTTGCGGCTCAATTAAATAAAGTTCTGAAGAAAATCCAATCGTGGTTGACATGCAATTGTTCCATTATATTATTTTATAAAGACAATATATTGAATTGGTAAAAAAATTGCAAATTATTTGAGGCGGTATAATGATAAATTGGTGGAAAAAACTGTTTGAACCCAAACCTTATAATAGCGGCTATCTGCCAGACAAAGACGGGCATAAAATATTCTTTATGGAGTTTGGTAACCCCGAAGGCAAGCCGATTTTGTTTTTTCATGGCGGACCGGGAGGAGGGTGCCGCGCCTATCATGCCAAGATAGCCGATTTGCGCAAATATCGGGTGATTATGTTTGACCAGCGCGGCTGCGGTTGCTCGCTGCCGGCCGGAAAACTGGAAAATAATACTGCCGAAAGTTTGCTTAATGATGTAATGCGCCTGATTAGCCAATTGAAAATCAAAGATAAAATTATATTGCGCGGCGGTTCTTGGGGTTCGGCTTTGGCGCTGTTATTTGCAGAAAGGTATCCGGAAAAAGTTGAAAAACTACTGTTGTCACAAATATTCTTGGCAGATGAAAGCTGTAATTATTGGGAATTTGAGGGATGTCGCTGGTTTTATCCTGAATTTGTAGAAGAAATGGAGCGCAAATCCAAAGGCGATATCAGGGAGTTTTTTGCGTCGGAAATTAGGTCAAAAAGCCTGAAAAAACAACTTGATGCCGCCAATTATTACGGTTGGTATGAGCGAATTTGCGGCAGTTTGAAGCCTCATTGGGACAACAAAGAAGAACTGAGTGAAAAAGAATTGGCATCACAGCGAGTGTTTATGCATTACAGCGCAAATAATTTCTTTCTGCAGCCACAACAAATTATGAAAAATATAAATAAAATCAAAACAATACCAACTGTGATTATTCATAACCGGCTGGATTTTGTTTGTCCGTCGATAGGAGCATATCAGTTGCACAAAGCTTTGACAAATTCTCGGCTTATTATGGTGCCGGAACGCGGACATGTCGGAAAACTGTTGAGCGATACGATAATGCGGGAATTTAAGAAAGAGCTGGCTAATGATTGAAAGCAAGCTCGCGAAGATGAGTTAATTGGTGAGCAAATGAGCTAAATTTTAATGCGCGCTGAGAATGAGCTGACGTATAGATTTACCTAAAAATAAATTTTCCTCGTTCTGAGAGCGCAAAATATTTTTAATGTAGTTTGATGCATTTTAACATTTAATTTGATTCTTATTATCATTTTTTGTTGACCTTTACTTAGGATTAATATACATTGTGACTTAACGCTTACTATTCATAATATATATTATGCGACAAAAGTTGATGGGGAGACGCAAGGTGAAAACGGCGTTCCCTATCGCGCAATGCGGCGGAAAATAAGGCCTTAGCGCCAATAAACTACGCTATTGACGAAATTCGTACTGCCGGAGTTAAGATGGATTTGAGATAAAATATATGGTTCAGATTAGCGCGCTCAGAGATTTAAACGATTAAAGTATCATTGGCGAGTTAATGGGCGCTACATTCTGAAATGAAAAAAATTGCGGCTTTGGATTTT
>JBNMLW010000131.1:0-3688 GCA_050875025.1 Alphaproteobacteria bacterium | reverse complement strand
TATATTAATTAGTGTTTACCGAACTTTTATTTGGAGTTATTGATTATGATTAAGAACAACGAAAAGGCTATCCAAGAGGCAGCTTATTTCATCTGGCAAAATGCCGGTTGCCCGCAGGGTCAGGACGAATATTTCTGGTCAATGGCTGTTGAACAAATCAACAATTGCAACAAGTCTAAAAGCAGCTCCAAGAGCAGCTCTTCCTGCAAGTCTTCCAGCGCCAAGAAATCTTCTTCCGCCAAGAAAGCTTCTGCTTCTTCAAAGTCTTCTTCAGTTAAAAAATCTTCTAAATAATTCAAGATTTTATTTGCTGAAAGCATCATAAAAAAGTTCCGTCATCTGCGGAACTTTTTTATTTTTTCCGAGCAAAAATAATCCATCCTTTTACCGTTTTTTCGGCCTCTTTTCGTAAACGGCAGGGAGCAAATTCCGGCTCTTTAAAACCGGCGGCCGAAAGTGTTTTTTGCAGATAAGTTTCACCATGCAAAAAACGTCCGGAAAGATGCTGCTGCCAACCGTTTTTATCAGCGCATCCGGCACTGGCGCTAAAGACAATAACGCCGTTTTTTTGCAGAGAATCCGCGCATAAATTTAAGAGATTTTCCAACGCGCCGAAATAGGTAAAAACATCTGCCGCGACAATCAAATTAAACATATTTTTATGAGTGGAAAGGAAGTGCTCCGCATCATCGCAAAACAGTTTTTGATAGAGTTTTTTAGCGGCGGATTTTTGCAACATTTGTTGAGAAATATCCACGCCGAAAAATTGTTTTGCCACGAACAGAGAATCCAATTTTTCCGCTGCCAAACCGGTGCCGCAGCCGATATCCAAAACGCAAGGTTTGTCAGATAGTAACGAGCGTTTTTGGGCAACAATATCAGCAATTTTTTGCGGAACCGAATATTCTAATCCTTGCAAAATTTCCTCAAAAGAATCCGCAAAATTATCAAACACCTGCCGCACATAAAAAGGATCGGATTTTATAAAACCGGCAGCAGGAAAAAATGAATTTTTGCTTTGTTTGACAATTCCGTTATCGGCATATTTTCGGCACCAATTTTGCAAATAAGGCGCAACAAAATCACGGCCTTTTTCCAAAGCAATTTCATACAGCGCATAAGCAAGGTTCAAGTGCTGGGAATCAGCTCCGCCGCTCTGCTCCACCGCCTGCCAGGCGGCATCCAGCGCAAGGGTAAAATGCCCGTTTTTTTGCGCCGCCTGCGAGAGCAAATTCCATGTCCAAAAATCTGCCGGATGATTTTGCAGATATTTTACAATGTTGTTTTCCGCCGCGGCAAAATCTTCTTGCTCAAATGCCAATTTGCCCTGAGCCAGTTTCTCATAGCCGGTATCAGTCAGCAGCGGAATAATCTGCCCTGCCTCAGGATATTTTTTTTGCCGCAGCAAGGCCTCAAACAGATTTATCAATGCTTCCTGATTTTGCGAATCATCATGCAGAAGCCGGCGATAATATTTTGCGGCGTCGGCATATTCTCCGTTTACAAAACACACATTACCCATCAGCAGCAGCGCCGCGGCATCGGAAGAATTTTTATCAAGCAGATATTCCGCAGCCTGACGAGCGGCAGAATAATCTCCGCTTTGATAATATGCCATTGCATCCGCAATTGTGCGTTTATGTTTTTTGAAAATTGAAAACACGCCGGTTCCTAAAATATGACATCTGATATCAGTATTGTACAACAGCAGACATAACAAGTGGTTAACGACGGTACTCGGATATGAAAAAAGCTCCGAACTAATCGGAGCTTCTAAATGGTAGGGGTAGTCAGACTTGAACTGACACGGCCAGAGGCCACAAGATTTTGAGTCTAGCGCGTCTACCAATTCCGCCATACCCCCATATCATTGTGAGTGAATAGATAATCTATTTAATCTTTTCAGTCAACAACTTTTTTTAATTAAATGCATATTTTTATTTTTTGCAGCAAATTCCTTTGGTTATTGAGCGTCAGCACCGTCGCCTGACAGTCCTTTGGCAATATTCATATTAATGCTTATCAAAGCATTTAGTTTTTCGGGCGCGGGATTTGCCATTACGTCAACAGTTCTTTTGAAAACAAACACAGCCAAAGACAAGATATTTCTCTTGATTTCTGCCGGCTGCGGACAATCTTCCTCATTCATGGCCGAAGCGATAATTGCCCAAAGTTTGCGGTTTTTTTCTAAAGCCTCTTCTAGCTCACCTTTGCGCTCTTCCCAGTGCTCTTTAATAAGATTCAGGCTCGAAGCGGTTCTTATCAAAGCACGGCTTTCAAGCTCCGATTCTTTCATACCGGAGACTTCTGTTTGCGCATAACTCTGTGGGAGGTCCATATCTGTTTATATCCTTATTGAAAATAAAAGTTTTTTTAACACAATTACGTTAGTATAATAGCAGCTCAAAGTTACCGAATGGTAAACAACAAACCGAAATTCATAGGAATATTTAATGAAAAAAGCCCTATTTTCAAGTATTGCAATCGGATTAACCCTGATTTGGGCAGCATCCGGACAAGCATTTGTTCGTTATGAAGAAAAGCACCCGCAAAAAGTGCGGGAAATCAGAATTACCGGTTTTATAGACTATGCGCCGTTTGGCTATACCGACCATCCGGAACGCCCTTTGTACGGCAAATTCTATACGGTTTTTCAGCCGATGATTGACACGCTGCAGAAGGAGAATAATCTGAAAATTCTTTATGAGCTCTCAAAACGCGATTTTCCGGCGCAGGTACAAGATGTGCGCCAGGGCAAAGTGGATATGGTGTTGGGCGCATATCACGATACCGAGCTGTTTAAGGGATTGGAGCTGATTTATCCGGCGGCTTTTGTAAACCCGATTACAATATTTATGCTGCCGAATCGCAGCAGCGAGCTAAAGTCGTTTGATGACCTGAAAAAGCTTAAGGGAGTGCGGACCTCCAGGGAACAATACACTGATTTTGTGGAGAATCAGCTGAAATCTTATGATATTGAAACGGTTGACAATTCTTATGATATGTTTGAGCGCCTGTTTACCCGAAAGGCAGACTACATCATTATCAGCCAATATTACGGCATGATTGAGGCTTCCAAGCTCGGGCTCCGCAATCAAATCAGCATTGCCAAGCAGGCTGTCTGGCAGGTGCCGATGTTTATCGGAATCTCCAAACTTTCCAGAGAACGCAAAATGTTGAGCATAAAACTGACCAGATATCTGGAAGACCCAAAGAATCAGGAATTGCTGATGCAAAATCTGGCCAGAATCGTAAACCAAGCAGAGGCAGATGCTCAGGGAATTGTGCCGCCGACCTTTGGGCTTGAACAAAAACAATAAGCGGCTTGACCTTTGGACTGAATAGATTAATATTGTTTTTTGAATGTTAGAGGTTATTGAAAATGGTTCTGTTGGTTCATCATCCGGTTTCGCCGCACTCACGCAAAATCCGCCTGCAGATGGGAGAAAAGAAAATGCTCTTTTTCCTGCGGGAGGAAGAACCGTGGAGACTCTCTGAAGAGATATATAAGCTGAACCCGGCCGGCGAGCTGCCGATATTTGTCAGCGACGGCAATACCATAGCGGGGCATTATGCCATAAGCGAATATCTGGAAGAAATCTCCAAAGACATTCCGCTTATCTTCGGCGAGCCTAAACAAAAGGCCGAAATCAGACGGTTGACCGATTGGTTTGACAACAAATTTTAT
>JBNMLW010000130.1:0-3729 GCA_050875025.1 Alphaproteobacteria bacterium | reverse complement strand
TTGCCGGTTGAGCGCCAATAGGCCTCTATCTTGTTTTCGATATTGGACTGCATTTTCAAACAAGACACATCATCAAATCCGGTATAGAGCACAATTTCCAGTTCGGCAAAATCGCGGTCATCATAGAGATTGTATTCATAAGCATTGAGATATTCGCCGGAATGTTCCAGCAATAATTTTTGAATATCTTTGAACTGTGCCTGACAGCCGGCCTCTTTGAAAATATCGGCAAAATCAAACAGCAGCTGATCATCAGCCGATGCCTCAGGAAAGGCACGAATCCGGTCAAGCAGCCCGATGTTGCCGGTCATAACTGCAAACTTGGTCAGAACCGGATAAAAATCTTCAATATTTTCCCGCAGCTGTTCAAACCGCGGTTTGAGTAATATGGTTGCCATATCCAACAGCCCGAGGCTCAACAGATTTTCGATGTAAACAAGTTCAAAAAACTTGGGCAGCTCGCCGCCGATTTCCCATATTTTATAAGCGAGTTCTTTAGCCTTATTGCGGTTGCCGCTCATAATCGAAACAAACATAAGCGCAATCAAACCGCAAATATCAGCCGGCCTTTTTTGCAGTTCTGAATAAACTTTCAGCTCCAAAGCGGCAATTTCCGTGCTGCGGCTGAACGGCAGAGCAAACATCTCATAAAGCAAATCTTCAAATACGGAAGAATTTTCGGTTGAATCCATAATGCACCTCACTTGCTTGTTTTTTCTAACATAAAAGTTACAGGACCGTCATTAACAAGAGCAACCTGCATATCGGCCTGAAAAATTCCGGTGGCAACCGGTAAACCTTGTTCCTGCAGACAGCGGCAATAATACTGATACAGCGGATTGGCATCTTCCGGCCGGGCGGCGGTTTCAAAACCGGGGCGATTGCCACGGCTGGTATCTCCGGCCAAAGTAAATTGAGAAACAACCAGCGCCTGCCCGCCGATATCCTTAACCGACAGATTCATTTTGCCGGCGTTATCTTCAAAAATACGCAAATCTGCCGTTTTGCGCGCCAAATATTCTGCCTCTTGTTGCGTATCGCCTTTTTGCACGCCAAGCAAAACCAACAATCCGGCATCTATGGAAGAAACCAGCTGTCCGTTGACGCTTACGCTTGCATTTTTGACTCGTTGTAATAAAGCTCTCATGCCTTTGACCGTATCATATTTTGGTTAATAAAAGATATAAGAAACACAAATTGCCGTGATAATACCGGCCAAATCAGCCAACAGGGCACAAGGCAGCGCCGCCCCGACTTTGGATATGCCAACCGCGCCAAAGTATACGGCCAAAACATAAAATGTGGTTTCGGTGGAGCCCTGCACGACAGAGGCCACAAATCCCTGAAAGCTGTCGGCGCCGTAATTCTGCAAGGTTTCTATCATCATTGCCCGCGCGCCGCTGCCGGACAACGGTTTCATGATAGCAGTCGGCAATGCCCCGGCAAATTCGGTATCAAGCCCCAATTGATTAAACAGCCATATAAATCCGTTGACAATGCAGTCCAAACACCCTGATGAACGCAGCGCCGAAATTGCCACCAACATGGCAACCAAATACGGAATAATTTTTACGGCAATAGAAAAACCTTCTTTGGCGCCCTCAATAAAAGTATCATAGACATTAACTTTTTTCAGCAGCCCGCACATCAAAAACAAAACTATTACGGCATAGAGAATAAAATTGCCGAAAGCAGACGCGGCATTGAGACGGGCTTGCGGCGGCAAAATGGCAAAGCTCCAACACATCAGCCCGATAAAACCGGCAAAACCAAGCAAATATCCCAATACCACCCGATTAAAAATATTTAGCCTTTGTACCCAAGCCACGCTCAAAAAACCTACCAATGTAGAGGCAGAAGTCGCTATCAAAATCGGCAAAAACACCGCCGCCGGATTGCTGGCGCCAAGTTCGGCGCGATACATCAGAATAGTAATCGGAATAACCGTGACGGCGGAGGCATTCAGCACCATAAACAATACTTGAGCATTGGAAGCGGTATCTTTGTGAGGATTAAGAACCTGCAGCTGCTCCATTGCCTTGAGTCCCATCGGAGTGGCGGCATTGTCCAACCCCAGCATATTGGCGGCAATGTTCATCACAATAGAGCCCAGCGCCGGACTATCGGCAGGAACATCGGGCATAAGTTTGGCAAACAGCGGGCGCAGCGCTTTGGCTAAGAGTTCGGTCAGCCCCGAGGCTTGGGCAATTTTTAAGAGCCCCAGCCACAAACATAAAATGCCGGTAAGATTCAAACTGATAGAAAAGGCGGCTTTGGCAGATTCAAAAGTTGCCCCAACCATATCTGCCCAAATTGCCGAGTTGCCGAAATAAAAAGCATCAGCGGCGGCAAAGACAAAAGCAACAATAAAAAATCCCGCCCAAATAATGTTTAACATTTTTCGTCATTCCTCTTAGTGCCGCAGAACAAAAAATCCGCCTTTTGCAATATAGGCGGATTTTATAACGCTCGACTTAAGATTTATTTAATTTGCGGCGTTTTTTAAGGCGGGTGAGTTTATCGCTGACGACTGCCGTATCGCGCCCGGTTTTGGCCAAGCGGTCGTACATACGCTCAATCTCTTTTTCCAGATATGCCTGCTCGATTTCATTTTTCAGCGCGGTCTGTTGCTCGGCTGTACCATGCTGAGCAATCTTATCCATATCGGCAATAATATCTTCGACATGCACGCTGCTGTCCGTCTTCTTCTTAATAAAATAAGGCAGTTCATACGCCAGCTGGCGGGCATAGGCATAAGCCTCTTTGCCATCGGCGCACTCATTATAACGGAGTTTGAGCAAACGGAACGCAATCTCCAGTTCCTCGCTGTCATCTACTACAATAAACGGAACCGGCGCGGCAAAACCGGTGGCGGCAATAGATTTCAGAAACTCCAGAATATGATAGAAAAAGCCGTCAATATTATAAATAATAAACGGTTTGGTCTTGAGGAAGCCATCCTGCATGGCCACGCAGTCATAAGCCAGTTCATCAAGCGTGCCGACGCCGCCGGGAGCAAACACGACAATATCTGCCTCCAACAGGCGGATTTTGCGGTTTTCCAACGTATCTTCCAACACAACTTCGCTAATCTGTTGCAAGAACTCGTCTTTTTCATAAAGTTCATAATATTCTTTGGTGGTCACGCCGACAATCGGAGTAACATCGCCATAATATTTTTCTTGGCGTTCTTTCCAGTTATCCAGCACCCCGCGGGCAACAGCTCCCATTACGCCGGAGTTGGAAAAACCATAGTCAAGACGGAATCCCATTTTGGCAATTTTGGCGCCAAGTTTATAACATTCTTCAACATACGCGGGATCACTGCCGTCGTGGTGTCCGCCGGAAACGCAGACCCGCATATTTTTGGGAGCAATATTACATCCGTCTTCAGCCATGGTTAAATCTCCTCAATATCGCCAAGAGCCTGTTTGGCATAAAAATCCGCGGCAAATTCTTCCAGTTTGCCCTGCTCAATAGCGGTACGTAGCCCCTGCATCAGGCGTTGATAATAGCGGATATTGTGCCAACTGAGCAGCATTACGGCCAAAACCTCATTGCATTTTTGCAGGTGGTGGATGTATGCGCGCGAGTAGTTGCGGCACAACGGGCAATCGCACTCAGCTTCCAGCGGGCGGGGATCTTCACGGTGGCGGGCATTGCGGATATTCACGGTTCCGCGGGCGGTGAAGGCCTGAGAGGTGCGGCCGGAACGAGTAGGCATTACGC
>JBNMLW010000129.1:0-3771 GCA_050875025.1 Alphaproteobacteria bacterium | reverse complement strand
GGGCTGGTAATCGGCGCTATGTGTATTGCGCCGGTAGTTATTGCCAAGGTTTTGGGCAAAGATAAAATTCATTTGACTGTCGGCAATGATAAAAAAGTTGCGGCCGGTCTGGCCAAGATGGGCGCGGTGGCGGAGGAAAAAGCCGCTGCTGAGGTTTGCGTGGATGAGGAGCACAAAATTGTTTCTACCCCGTGCTATATGCTGGCCAAATCTCTGCCCGAGATTTATGATGCCACCCGCAATTTGATTGATGAGATGTTGGAATTGATGGATTATTAAGCCGACAGCAAATTACGGCGCATAAAAAAGCGCCGGAGCAAAAAGAACCCCCAATTCCGCATTGTTTTGGAATTGGGGGTAGTTTTTATTTACTTGGCAGCAATTTTTGTTCCAAGTTTCTCCAGAAGGGCTTTGCCTTCAGGAGTAGCGGCGATAGCTTCAATCGCGCCGGCGATGTTGAAACCGCCTTTAGGCGAAAGAGCGCTGACTGCGCTGTTGATGCCTCCGGCTACATCACCGGCTCCGGCGATAATCTTAATCTCGGCGCCCTTGATGTTCTCTGCCTGAGCCAGTCCGACCCTTTCATTGGCTTCTACCTGGCGGATTTGAATCAGATAACTCTGATATCCGCTGTTTTCACCAATTTCTTTAGCCAGAGCCTTCTGAGCCTCAACCGATGCCAGCTGCATCTTCTTTTCAGCCTCAGCTTTGGCGTCTCCTTCCAGTTTGATACCTTCGGAGTTCTTTGTGGCGGTAATGAGTTTACCGTCAGCAGCCTTGGTAGTTTGGATCAGTTCAGCTTCAGCATCAAGTTCGCGCTTGTTTTTGGCCGCTTCGGCGTCAATTTCAGTTTGACGCTTCTTGGCCTCCGCGGTGATGATGGTCTTTTCTTTGTCAATCTCAGCCTGTTTGATGGCTTCGACTTTGGCGACCTCCATTTCGCGTTCCTTGGTAATCTTGGCCTGTTCCTTCACTGCCTGAGATGCCTGTTCCTCAGCAATGCCGACTTCCTTGTTGACATCAGCCTGTCGCAGACCGACTTCCTTGTCTTTGTCCTGCTCCTTGAGGGCGATATCCCGCTCGGCCTGAATTTCGGCTTCTCTTGCGCGCTGGTTGTTCTCAGCTACGGCAATTCGTGATTCCTTCTCAATTTCTGATTTCTTTTTCTTCATGATGTTAGAAATCACTTCCTCTCCCTTGGCATCGCGGACATCCATCAACTCAATGTTCTTGACGGTTTCCACACCCCAAGATTTGAGTTCGTCCTTGACCTCATTGGTGAACTGCTGCCCGTACTTTGAACGTTCGCCCATAATCTCGTTAAGGTAGTCCTTAGCCAAAATCGAGCGAACCGCACCTTGCACGATGCTGAGCAGCTGTTTCCTCAGCTCATCAGTTTTGCTGATGCGCGATGCCGCAATCTCATAGTCGGAGATTCGGAAGAAACTCTGAATATCCACCACGAATGGCACACGGTCTTTGTCAAATGCCTCGTAATCGTTGATATCAATGCCAAAAATCGACAATGGCATCACGGTCACGCTGACACCGAAAACCGGAAATGAGGTTGGAAACTGATAATAGCAGTTGCCGCAGAAGAGTTGAGCCTGTGCTTCATTGCCGTTTTCCGGAGTTCCATACACCTGAGTCTTGCGGCCGCGGCGCACAATGTGCACTTCATTGGTCGGTACGACTCTTCGCAGAGAAAAAATCCAGATGATGAAGATGACAGGGATAATCGCCAGAACGATACCTACACATAGCAGAACATAAAATGTTGTTCCCATAATTAAAAAAATTTAAAAGATTAAACATTAGATATCATCTGACTGCTCAAAGCTTATCGCTTCTGATTTTATATTCTTAGTCATAATAATATCCATTACGGCAACGGATATAACACATTTTATACCATCATGCAAGTACGAAATTAGACAAAATGAGAATTAGCTTTTGAAGGCTGTCTTTATGGCGCGTTCTGCCGATAGTACCGCGGTTTCCATGCAACAGGGCAGGCCTTTCATTGTCCAATCTCCGGCGATAAATACATTCGGGTACTGCGTGGCGGCATTAAGCGGGCGCTTGGCGTCGGTTTCCGTATCTTGAGAAAGGGTTGCGTGCTTGAGCTTCAAAACCTTAAACGGCGGAACAAAAGCTGAATTAACGCCGCGCATTTTGTCCAGCTCGCGCCAAACTTTGCGCGCTAATTCTGCAAAATCGGTTATATTTTCATCGGCGGCAGAAATTGTCGCGGCCAAAATGCCGTTGCTGGCAAATATCCAATCCGCCAGCCCGTTCAATATGCCGATGCAAGATACGCCCTTAGGCAGAAAGATTGTTTGCGAAGTCTTATAAAAAATATTTATAATGCTGTTGTGCGGCAGTTCCTCTGTGCTCAGAATACGCGCGCAGTGGCGGTTATCCAAAGCCAGAATAACCGTATCAGAGGTGCCGATATCAACAGGTCTGTTGCTGAAGTTGAGTTGCACCGCGCGTCCGAATTGGGTTTCTATTTTAACCAGCTTATAGCCAAGCCGGATCTCGTCGGCATAGGCCGCCAATACGTTGACAATTCGTTGGCTCAGATCCTGTTTGGAAAAATATATTTTACGTTTGTTCTTGGTCCAGGGAAAAGTTCGGCGCAATATGCTCTTGCGGATTTGCGGCGCGATTTTTTCTGCCGGAGTATTGCAACACGATTTTAGAATATGCCCCAATGCCGGAATCAGTTTGCTGCTGACGGTTTCATCTTCAGCATTCCAAAACAATGTGGACTTCTCCCATTCTCCGGACTGCACAAATTTGCGCATTTCTTTGTTGGCGCCGATAATCGCGTGGGTTCCGATATCAAGTTTGCCGCCAAATTCTTCATCATCAAACGAGCGTGCCCGTCCGCCTAAAGCCTCCGCCGCTTCATATATTACCGTGCGGATTTCCGGATGCTTTTGTTTGAGAATTTTTGCGCAGGAAAGTCCGGCAATTCCGCCGCCGATAATATGATATGTTGCCGGAGTCTGTTGCATGCTATTTTCCAATCAAGGCTTTGAATATCAGGCAAAGCTTTGCCGGTTTGCCTAGGCGTGGTTTGGGAGAGATAATCTCCCAGCCGCGGTTCTGCATCATATCAAAATAGCGCTTATAAATATAAGCAATCATTTTAACCTGTCTGGCGGCATTAGGCGGCAGCAGCTTTATTTGCTCAAAGGCATTTTTATAATCATTTTCGGCAATCCGCGCCAGCTCCTCGCGGGCAATAGCCAAATTTTTGTCGCAGAGCACGTGCTCGGGATTGCGCGAGGCAATGCCGGCTTTATCCAGCAGCTCGCTTGGAATATATATGCGCTGTGCTTGAGCATCATCTTTAACATCGCGCAAAATATTGGTAATTTGCAGCGCTCGCCCCAAAGAGGTGGAAAGCTTTTCAATCAGCGCTTCATCGGTGCAGCCGAAAATCCGCAGCGTCAAACTGCCGGGAACTCCGGCCACCCCGCGGCAATATTCGTTAAATGTTTTCAAATCCGGCGCCTGCAGCGGGTTGGGCAAATCCATGGAAATACTGTCCATCATCTTGATAAATTCGGATTTTGGCAATTTAAAACGCATGCAGTTTTTATAAATCTTGCGCCCGATATCGGTAGTCGGAACCTTTTTGTCATAGATATTATCCAGCTCTTTACGCCAAGCCTTGAGCAGTTCTTGCTTTTCCTTAACCGGTGCATCGCCGTCAACAATATCGTCAATATGCCGGAAAAAGGCATAAATCGTATACAT
>JBNMLW010000128.1:0-3785 GCA_050875025.1 Alphaproteobacteria bacterium | reverse complement strand
AAGATGTGTTTGGCTTTAACGTCTTTTGGCGATGTGAAAGACGCTTTGTATTCCTCATACACCTTTTTGAGCTGAGCCTCGCTGACCATTTTATCCACTTGCTGCTCAACATAAACCTTGCGGGCCAGTTCTTCCTTCATGGCTTTGAGCTGTTTCTGATAATTTGCAGATTCGGTAACTTTGTCAGCCACGGCAGCCTGATATACCAACTCGCCGTCAACAAACACATCAAGAGTTTTTTCATAAAACTTGTCAAACGGCACCTGAGCCTTGATTGCCGGGTTCATATTATAGGCCTCTCTGATTTGCGCCACGGTAATATTTTTGCCGTTAACCGAGGCGGCGATACCGTCTTTGCCCTCGGCAAAAGCCTGAGCCGAAACCAGCATTGCGCCCATCATTGCCAAAGCGGCATATTTCTTGTTCATCATAATTTTCTCCTTATCAGAAATTGATTCTGCCAATTTTATACACTAAAAAACGCTAATTTTCCAACTTTTTTTTAAGTCCGTTTATAACTTAGTATCAATCTATTGACTTCTGAGCCATAAAACACTAAATGTAGACTAATTGATTATTTAATATAAGGAAACCAGATACATGATAGGCAGCCTCGCACGCAAACTTTTTGGCAGCGCTAACGACCGTTACGTTAAAAGACAATATAGAATTGTTGAACTGATTAATTCTTTGGAGCCGACGATTGCTCCCTTGAGCGATGAACAGCTCCGCGCTAAGACCGAGGAGTTCAGAACCCGCCTCACACAGGGCGAAACCTTAGATGATCTTTTGCCGGAGGCTTTTGCCGTTGTCCGCGAGGCCGCCAAGCGTACTTTGGGGCAGCGCCACTATGATGTCCAGCTTATCGGCGGTATTGTTTTGCACCGCGGCCAGATTGCCGAAATGAAAACCGGCGAGGGCAAAACTTTGGTTGCCACTTTGGCGGCCTACCTCAATGCCTTGGAGGGCAAGGGCGTCCATATCGTTACCGTAAACGATTATTTGGCCAAGCGCGATGCCGAGTGGATGGGGCAGGTATACCGCTTTTTGGGCTTGACGGTGGATTATATCGTTCACGAAAAAAATGACGATGAACGCCGCGCCGCTTACAATTCCGATATTATCTATGCCACCAACAACGAGCTGGGGTTTGACTATCTGCGCGATAGCATGAAGTTTCGCCTCTCCGATATGGTGCAGCGTCCGTTTAACTATGCCATTGTCGATGAAGTTGACTCCATTTTGATTGATGAAGCCCGCACTCCGTTGATTATTTCCGGCGCCGCTGAAGACAGCTCCGAGAAATATATTTTGGTCAACAAGATTATTCCTCAGCTGGTTGAAACTGACTATGAAAAAGATGAAAAAGCCAAGTCCGTAACTTTGACTGAGGCCGGCATGACCCATGTTGAGGCTCTGCTCAAAGAGGTCGGGCTGATTAAAGAGGGCGGCCTGTACGATATTGCCAACGTAAGTTTGGTGCACCACGTCAATCAGGCTTTGCGCGCTCACAAAATGCACATCCGCGATGTTGATTACATTGTCAAAAACAACAAGGTTGTGATTATTGACGAGTTCACCGGCCGTATGATGGAAGGCCGCCGCTATTCTGATGGTTTGCATCAGGCAATTGAGGCCAAAGAGGGCGTGCCGATTCAATCCGAGAACCAAACTTTGGCATCTATCACTTTTCAAAATTATTTCCGCCTCTATCCCAAACTGGCCGGCATGACCGGTACGGCAATGACTGAAGAGGCCGAGTTTAATGATATTTACAATCTGACCTGCGTGGAGATTCCGACCAATCGTCCGGTTCTGCGTCAGGATTTGCACGATGAAATTTATCGTACCGAAAAAGAAAAATATAACGCCATTATCAAAACTATTTTGGAATGCCATGCCAAAGGGCAGCCGGTTTTGGTCGGTACAACCTCAATTGAAAAATCTGAACTGGTTGCCGATATGCTGCGCAAGACTTCAGATGTCAAATTCCAGGTTTTGAACGCCCGCCACCATGAGCAAGAGGCTGCTATTGTGGCTCAGGCCGGCGTATCAGGCGCCATTACCATTGCTACTAACATGGCCGGCCGCGGTACCGATATTCAGCTGGGTGGCAACGTTGATATGCGCCTCAAGTCTGAACTCAAAGGCGATGAGACAGAGGAGCAGATTGCCGCGCTGCGGGAAAAAATCAAAGCCGAAGTTGAGGCCGATAAAGCAAAAGTTAAGGCCGCCGGCGGTTTGTATATTTTGGGCACCGAGCGCCACGAGAGCCGCCGTATTGATAACCAGCTGCGCGGCCGTTCCGGACGTCAGGGCGATCCCGGAACCTCAAAATTCTACCTCTCTTTGGAAGATGATTTGATGCGCATTTTCGGTTCTGAGCGCATGAGCGTTATGCTGCAGCGTTTGGGCTTGCCGGAGGGCGAGGCGCTGGTTCACCCCTGGATCAGCAAAGCTTTGGAAAAAGCTCAGCAGAAGGTTGAAGAGCGCAACTTTGATATCCGTAAAAACTTGCTCAAATATGACAATGTGATGAATGACCAGCGCAAGGTTATCTATGAGCAGCGCAAGGAGCTGATGGAAGCCGATGATGTATCGGAAACCATTATTGATATGCGCCATGACCAGCTGCGCAATGTTATTTATAACCGTATTGTCTATGGCTCTTCTCCGCGCGAATGGCCGGTGGAGGAAATCCGTCAGGATTTGGCTCGCTTGTCCGGCGTTGACTTGCCGATTGCCGCATGGGCTGCCGAACCGGAGATGGAAAGCGAAAAATTGGTAGACAAGGTGATTGAGGTGATTGATGCCAAAGTTGCCGAAAAGAATGCCAATGTTCCGGAAGATATTGTCCGCCTGGTTGAAAAATCTATTCTTCTGCAGGAGCTTGATTCTTTGTGGAAGGATCATATCGCTACTTTGGAATATATGCGCCATACCATTGTTTTGCGCGCCTATGGGCAGAAAGACCCGCTCAATGAGTATAAGAAAGAGGCCTTTAATTTGTTCTCTGATATGCTCAACCAACTGGGCGAAAAGGTTACCTTTATTTTGCTGCGTACCATAATCCAGAGCAAAGATGCCGATGAGGTAGAAAATCAGAACCCCAAACATACCAATGTTCAGGCCATTCATGAGAGCCCGGCGTCATTGGTTGGCGGGCAGTCGGCGGAGCCGGCCGAAAAACCGGAGCCGTTCCAGTATAATAAAGGGACGATTGATCCTAACAATCCGGCCACTTGGGGTAAGGTTGCGCGCAATGATTTGTGTCCTTGCGGCAGCGGCAAAAAATATAAACACTGCCATGGCCAAGTCTAGGCACCGGTGTTGATTGCGCAATAATTCAGCCCCTTTTTTGTTTTTCAAAAGAGGGGCTTGTTTTAACCAACAAAATACTTGCAAATTTGCCCGAATAAAGTTAAATTTAGAGCATATAAATCCTATTAATGTATTATTAACTCTAAATTTATTCTATATGGAATGGCTTGATCTTATCATGATGAATTTCATCATCGGTTTATTTACCGGCATCGGCTTTGCCTACCTTGCGCACCTGATTAAGTACCGTAATGAGGACTATGCAATCGGCGCTGCAGGCGGTATTTTGGTTTCGGCATGCTTCCAGGCAATCTACATCAGTACTCATTTTCTTTGCGAAAAGACAGTGGTGATGATTGTATTGCAGATTATCATTGCGGTTTTGTCGTTTAGGTACGGCTGGCATGATAATGATAATTCAGAAGATAGCGGTTTTCCGACAGTCGGAGCCAGCTAAATGATTT
>JBNMLW010000127.1:0-3804 GCA_050875025.1 Alphaproteobacteria bacterium | reverse complement strand
TGTTGTCTCTGCAGGGCGTGGTAATTGTGGTTGACGGAAAGGCTCAACCGGCCGGGCATGTTACATTTTTTGGAAGCGGTGGCTATGGTTATTGCGATGGCAAGGAGAGCAAAACCAGCGTGCTGCAGAATATGGATAAAGGCCGATATCAAAACCGAGCATGGGCATTGATGCCTAAAGACACAAAGGTTTCTTCTATGGCATTGGCTAAGTCTTTGGTTGAAAAAATGATGAGTACCAATAACAATGCTGTGGATTTGAGCCTGAAATTGGCATCTGCCGATATTCCGGCTGAAACGCTGTTAAACCAGCCGCTGCAAAATACTCTTGTGGCAGAGCGGCTGAAGAATATTCGCAATGCCTTGGCCAGAGAGCAGGAAAAAACTTTGCAGTCGGAAAATGTGCAATTGGCTAAGGCGGAATCCAAACGCGGACAGCCGCGGCAGCTGACAACGGCTTATTTGCGGACGCACAATAATCAGATGAGATAAATCAGCTTGCGGGTATTGTATTATCCTTTGCCGATATTAGATATCAGTTATATCAGAAACGGCGGAGGACAGCATGAAATATGGGCTGAGTTTGATAATGGTGTTGTTGGCGGCACTGCCGGCTTATGCTTATGATGATGCCGGATTGTATGCTAATTTTAAGCGTGCCGGGTTGGATTTGGGCACATCTAAAGTCAGCAATTATCGCGAATATGAAGATTCACCAAATACGGAAATTAATCAAAACACCCAGGGCGTTCTTAAAGGCGTCTTTGAGTTTGCTTTAGAATATGAGCAGCCTAAGTATCGTTTTGACAATATGCTCTATGCCGAATATGGCAAAAGCCGGATTCACGGCAACCGCGGCAACAAGAAATATACCGAAAATGCCGATAAACTTCTGCTGACCAGTGAATATATCTACAAAATTTGGCATTTTGCCAATAAAGGCGATTTGGGGCCGTTGGCTAATGTTGCGTATCAAACCGAGTTTACCTCAGATTCTCAGGCCAAACGCCAGCAGGTGGTGCGAGCAATGCAAGGGCTGAAGATGGTAAACGGCGTGCGGCATCTGACAGATTTCCACTTGGCAATGGTGGAAGAATTTGATTTAACCTATGCCAGAGCAGAAACCAAAACCGCCGGACAGGTAGGGTTTACTTATAAATATCCCTTTGCCGGAAAATATCGGTTCGAATTTGAGAGCTATTACCGCAGATACTTTGGGTATTCGCATTATGAGGCTACGGATTTTCGTTATGAATTTTCGGCAATCGGCAAACTGAATATCATGGTTGCGCAAAAGTTTTTTATTGAGCCGTATGTTTCGTATTTTAGAGCGGAAGACCGCAAGCACAACAAATCAGGCGCCAATTTAATGTTTGGCGTAGCGGTGGCGTTTACCGATGTTATCAAGATGTTTTAGCCGCGGATTATTTTTTCTTTTTAATTAAGATTTTTTTCTTCTCTTCTTTGGCCTGCAGCTCTTCCAGATCGCGTTCGGTGGCAAGCTTATCAAGAATTGTTTTTACCACAATATCAATTTGTTTGCCATCGCGATAATCGGCGGGCAGGGCAAAGTTTACGCGGTTGTCGCTCAAAAGTTTGATGGCGTTCATCTTGTGTTTGCTCTTGGGCTGATATACGGCAATAGCGCTGCCGCCGCGTTCTTTGGTGAGTTTCATGGAAGGGATATCTGTCATACCGTCGCCAAAATAAATCATGCGGCGGAACGGAATGGGACGTTCCTCGTCCGGCATAAATTCATTAACGGCGCGATCCTCCAATTTGCCCAAGCCTTTGTTGATTTTGGAGAGGTATTGGGTTTTGGTGGAATAGTTGACTACGCGCGCCGGCCAAACCGGAGTGCCGTCTTCGCCAAAGGCATAAGAACAGCCGAAGACGTCGGTAAAGTGCTTGCGGATGCTGGCGCCGGCAATAATTTCTTCATAACCGGAAGAGATGATGTAGTGTTCAATTTGCAGGTCGCGTTCAGCGCCGTATTTGTTAATACGGTCAAACCATTCTTCCACGCCCTCAAAATAGGTGATGCTTTTAGCGGCATCGCAAAAGAAGTCGCGGGTGAGGCGAATACCTTTTTCTTGAGCGGTCTTGATAAAGTAATACATACTGCCGGTTACCTGATCGGCGCAGTTATCGCGCGACCATTGGTTGGCCTTTTTCCAAAAGGTGGTCGGAGTCATACCCAGAGAGGGGATTAAAATATAATCCTGCATATAGTTAACGCTCAAAGTTTCGTCAAAGTAATAAATTAATGCTACTTTTGTTGGTGCTTTTGTCATATTTTTTATATCTCCGCTTGCTTTTTGGAATTAAACATTATAAAACAAATAAGTTAATTTTTTACTAGCTAATTTTAAAAGAGGTCAAAATGGCAGCTACATCTATGGATCAATTGGTTTCGTTGTGCAAACGGCGCGGTTTTATCTTTCAGAACTCTGATATTTATGGAGGTCTGCAGGGTGTGTATGACTACGGTCCGCTCGGTGTTGAGCTCAAAAATAACCTTAAAGCGGCATGGTGGCGCGCTATGGTTTATGAGCGTGATGATGTTGAGGGTTTAGACGCCGCAATTTTGACCAATCAAAAGGTTTTGCATTATTCGGGACATGAAGATACTTTTTCTGACCCGATGACGGATTGCCGCAAGTGCAAAGGGCGTTTCCGCGCCGACCATATCAAAGACGGAAAGTGCCCGAACTGCGGTTCTACTGATTTGACGGAGCCGCGTCCGTTTAACTTGATGTTCAAAACCAATATAGGTCCGGTTGATGACGGGTCTTGTTTTGGCTACCTGCGTCCGGAAACCGCACAGGCAATATTTACTCAATTCAAAAATGTAGTAGATGCAACTTCGCGCAAACTGCCGTTCGGTATTGCGCAAATCGGCAAGTCTTTCCGCAATGAGATTACTCCGCGCAACTTTATTTTCCGCGTACGCGAGTTTGAGCAGGCTGAGTTGGAATATTTTGTAATGCCGGGTGAAGATGAAAAATGGCACGAAATTTGGAAAGAAGCCCGCATTAAGTGGTGGGAAGAGCAGGGGCTCAAGCGCGAGAATATGAATATCTATACAACTCCGAAAGCTGACCTGGCTCACTATGCCAAAGCCTGCTATGATATTGAATATCAGTTCCCGCATGGGATGGAAGAGCTGGAGGGTATTGCCAACCGTACGGATTATGATTTGGGCAATCACACCAAGGCGCAAGATGAAATGAACCTTACATCGCACTGCCACAAAAATCCGGATTCAACTCAAAAACTCTGCATTATGACTGATGACGGCAAATGGGTTGTTCCGTTTGTGATTGAGCCTTCTATGGGCGTTGACCGCGGTGTGCTGGCGGTTATGACCGAGGCTTATACTGAAGAGGATCTTGGCAATGGCAACAGCCGTATTGTTCTCAAACTCAAAAAACATCTGGCTCCGATTAAGGTAGCGATTATCCCGCTGAAGAAGAACAATGAGCATATTATGGCCAAGTGCCACGAGATTAAACAAAATCTGCTTAAACTCGGTATCGGGCGTGTAGCTTTGGAAAATACCGGTAATATCGGCAAGGCATATCGCCGCCACGATGAAGTCGGAACACCTTTGTGCATCACCGTTGACTTTGAAACTCTGGAGAATCAGCCGGAGTCAGTAACTGTTCGTGATCGCGATACCATGGAGCAGGTTCGCATTAATGTGGCGGATTTGCCGGAGTATTTGCATAGTTATTTTAAGTAATTGGCAAGCTGATTAGGCAAGCTCGCTATGGGCGAGGTTGTCTAGAGGTTTTCTAGAGCA
>JBNMLW010000126.1:0-3812 GCA_050875025.1 Alphaproteobacteria bacterium | reverse complement strand
CCGTGCCGGTATAATAATCCAGGCCGCGGGTGATGCTCAGGTCAATTTGAATATTGGCCGGATTGATACCCAGATTTTGAGCCTGATTGATTACGGTTTTGAGCTCGTTCAAGCCGGCTTGATAATTGTCATTTGAGATGTCTAAACTTTCAAGTTTTGCAATAATTTCATTGTTTAGCCCGTTGATTTTAATAAAATCTAAGAGCTTGCGGTTTTTATCTTCGGGCAGGCCGAGATCTGACAACTCGCCTAAAAACGCGGCTTCGGGAATCTTCTTAATCTTATCCACCAAGCGTAAAACATCTACTGTTTTGTCGGCGATATCCAAGCTCTCCAAAAAGCCCGAGAGCAGTTTGCGGTTGTTGATATAGATTTTAAACGCCGGCAGTTCCAGCTTGTTGAACACGGTATAAATCACCGCCAGAACTTCAGCATCATAGACAATATTCAGTTCATCGCGGTCAATAATGTCGATATCGCATTGATAAAATTCGCGGAAACGTCCTTTTTGCGGGCGCTCGCCGCGGTATACCTTGCCAATTTGGTAGCGTTTGAACGGAAATGTCAGATTGTTGTTGTAGAGGGCAATATATTTGGCCAAAGGCACCGTCAAATCAAAACGCATGGCCAAATCGGTATCGCCCTTCTTAAACTCATAAATTTGTTTTTCGGTATCACCGCCGGATTTGGAAAGCAAAACTTCCGCCAGTTCCAAAATCGGCGTATCCAGCGGGGCAAAACCAAACAGCTCGTACGTATGGGCAATGACGGACTTCATTTTTTCCATAACAATCTGCTCCTCGGGCAGAAGTTCCATAAAGCCTTGCAAAGTACGCGCCGTCATTGTTTTTTATCCTTATCAATATTGTTAAAATCGGTCTACAATTAAGCCGTAAAAACCTACTCTTGTCAAGAATAAAGCTCTCAGATTCCGCAAACCGTCAAAACCTGTGATTTAGTTTGTAAAAATGTTGTATTTTATTTGGCAAAAATGCTATTATCTCGGCAATATTGAAAGAGTCTTTACTGATTGAGGAAAAAATAATGTCAAAAATTGCAATTATCGGTGTTGAAGAAGGCGTCGGCCGCGAAGTTTTGAACCTGTTGGCCGAAGAGGGCAAAAAGCCGCATGATGTGGCTGCGCTGGAGCCGCGGTCGGCTTTGGGAAATATGGTTTCTTTCGGCGAAGAAGATGAAATTGATGTCTTGAGCCTGGATGGATATGACTTTAAGGGCGTGGGCGTTGCGGTTTTTGCAACCTCTGCTCAGGTGGCCAAAAAATATATGCCGCTGGCAGTTAAGGCCGGTGTTAAGGTTATTGATGCTTCCGGCGCTTCTGCCGGCGAGCCGGATGTTCCCATGGTAGTGGCCGGAATTAACGGCGAAAAATCTGCCGTTGCCGAACACAATATGGTGTCTGTTCCCTCGGTCGAAGTTTGCCAGATGTTGATTCCTCTGCAAAAAATCCATCAGAATTATCAAATTAAGCGGCTGGTGGTTTCAACTTACAGCTCAGCTTCGGCATACGGGCGTCCCGGTATGGATGAGCTTTTTAACCAGACCCGCAAAATCTTTATGAACGACACTTTGGCCGATGATCAGGCTGTGTTCCACAAGCAGATTGCCTTTAACGTAATTCCGCATCTGGGCGAGTTTATCGGTGAAGAAACCGCTTGCGAGTGGAACTTTAATACCGAAACCAAACAAGTGTTGGGCGGTGACGTCAAGGTGCATGCCAACTGCGCGGTTATTCCGGCCTTTATCGGTTCGGCGCAGTTTATTAATGTTGAGTGCGCCAAAGAAATCGATGTCTCTGATGCCCGCGAGTTGATTAAAAAGACTCATGGCGTGATAGTCTTTGACAAACAGACTGACGGCGGTTATGTGACCTTGCACGATGTTCAGGGCGAAAATGACATTTATGTCAGCCGTTTGCGTCAGGATTCCAGTGTTGAAAACGGTGTCAGCTTCTGGTGCGTGGCTGATAACCAACGTGCCGCAGGAGCCAAAAATATTTTGGAAATCTGCAAACTTATGACTAAAAAATAATCCGGAGTTTTGCTTATGAAGCGAGTTGCGCTGTTTTTATTTGCTTTTTTGCTGCTGGCCTTTGGCTCTTTGTCTGAAGGCGCTGCCCAGTCAATAAATGTTTTGGGCAGTGATCTCAAATACAATACCGTCAGCGCTAATTTGGCGCGCATAGAGGGGCAGTTGAAGAAAAAAATCTCTTCAACTGAGCTGACGCAAGATATTGAGTATCTCCATACCGTGCGCTCTCAGCTTGAAACCAGCAAAAAGCAGATTGAATTTGATATTAAGTCGGCCGAAAAACGTTTGGAGGCTCTGGGCGCGGTGCCGGAAGGCGGACATGAGGTTGAACTGATTGCCCAAAAGCGCAGGGAGTTTAACCGCGAGCTGGCAGAAGAAAAGGCCAGACAGGCCGAGGTTGAATTGCTTATGACCAAGCTTGATGATTTGGATATGGCGGTATTCAATCTGCGCAATGAGGAACTGTGGGGCAATTTGCTGATTGCCGGCGATGCTGTGATATATCCCAAAGTGTTTATCAGCTCCGGCAAAGGCCTGATGAATTTGGTGGTCGATATTGCCGTTTCTCCGGCATTGTGGTACCAAAATCTTACTGCCGATGCCAAAAATACCCTCAATGCCAAGATGCTTCCGGTGGCGCTCACTCTGGTATTTATCACGGTTTTGGGCTGGGTTTTGCGCCGCTTTATTTTGCGCCGTTTCGGTTATCGCGATGATGTTGCCAATCCCAGGTTCGGGCGCAAGGTCTGGGCGGCAATTTCGGTGTGGATTGCCTATGGCGTAATTCCTACCTTTATTATCAGCCTGTGCCTGCTGTGGATGATTAGCGGCAAGATTCTTACAACCGGATTTTTCGGTTTGGTTTTGAGCAGCTTTTTGTATTATTCGCTGTTTGTGATTATGGGCATGGCAGTTTGCCGGGTTATCTTTACTCCGTATCACGAAAACTGGCGCCTGATAAAAGTTTCTACCGACCGCGCTAAAAAGGTGACCAAAGCCCTTTATATCTCGGTAATCTTGGTTGGTATTCTTTCTTTTCTGCGGCATATTGTTACCGACGAAAATTATCCGATAGAGCTGATGACGTTTTTGGTGGCGGTTTCGGCAATTGTCAAAGCTTTTTGCGTGGCTTGGGTGCTGAAACGCTTGATGTGGAATGAAGCTCCGCTTCCGACCGAAGATGCTGATGCCGCGGTTGAAGAAGATGATGACGAAGAAACTCCGCTCAGCGCGGACGCGCAGGCTGAAGAAGACCGCGACAGCTTCATTATCCGCACTATCTCTTTAACAATTTTGGGCGCGCTGGCCATTACCGGAATGTCTTTGTTCGGTTATCCGTATCTGGCGTTGTTCATTATCAACCGCATTATCTTTTCAATTGTGCTGTTTGCCTCTTTTGTGGCTGTGCGCCGCCTGCTGCATGAGGTTTTGCACCGTCTGCTGTTTCTCAAGTTTTGGGCGCGGACTTTCCGCATGCGCCGCCGCATTTTGCGCAAGCTCGATTTCTGGTCAAGCTTCTTGATTGATCCGGCGCTTGCTTTTTGCGGATTCTTTGCCTTTTTGGCGCTCTGGGGTGTTCCGACCGAAATTTTGCGCACTATCATCTACAAACTCTTTACCGGTTTTACTATCGGCGGCATGAGAATCTCTCTGCTCTCAATAATTTTGGGCGTGATTGTCTTCTTTGTGCTGATAACGCTGGTCAAATCTTTGCGCCCCAAGATAGAGAACAATATGCTTGCCCGCATGGAGATTGATGAGGG
>JBNMLW010000125.1:0-3843 GCA_050875025.1 Alphaproteobacteria bacterium | reverse complement strand
TGTGCTGCAGGGCAATTGCCTTGCCGTTCAAAGCCTCAAGCGAAGTTTTATCCAGCGCTACCGCCTCATTAAAACACTGTATCGCGTCTTTGTACAATCCGCGCATGCTCAACGTAACGCCTTTGTTGTTCAAAACCTCAACCGAATTGGGATTAATCTGCAAAGCCTTGTCAAAGCACTCAACCGCCTCGGTATAGCGGCTCAGCTTTTGAAAAGCAAAACCTTTAGAATTAAGGGACTTCCAAGAATCCGGCTGCTCCTTGATTGCTTCATCAAATTGCTCAACTGCTTCTTTATACAATCCCTGATCGAGCAATTCTTGCCCTCTTTTATAAGCTGCATTATCGTTTGATTTGACCATATTCTTTCTCTTTTCAATGATAAATTACAAAATAATTGCAAACATAAAGCTAGCATAACATCTTATTTTTGTCAATATTTCTATATAATTTTAAGCTTATCAGCAAAACTCCAGTCCGTGCGAAATTCTATCAATTTTCCGCCAAAATGCCGGCAAAAATCCCGTAATTTTTCTTTTTTGGCAGCAAAATAAGCCTGATAGGCATTTTTATAGCCTTTATTCGAGCTGTCAAACACCAGCCTTTTGCCGGCGTATTCTGCCATATATTCTCCGGATTTTGGCGCATTTTCTTCCAGAGCGTCAAAAACATCTACCAAAAACAACCGGCTTTTTTTCGCCAAACCGGCCAATTGTTTTTGTTCCTGTCCGTCCACCGTGTCAAAACCGCTGATAACAAACGCCGTTGCTTTGTTTTTGGCATTTTGTTCCAGTATTTTCAGCGACTTTATTGCCGCGCCGGACTCAAATTGCGGATTTTGCAAAACCGCCTCGCTGAGCAAAGATATTTTTTTCAAGATTGCCAGCAGCTGCGCCCGATTATTTTGCGGCTTAAACAGCCAAGAGCTTTTGCCGTCAAATATCACCGCGCCGAATCTGTCTTTATTCTCCAACGCCAGCCAGCCGAGCAGAGCCGCTATCTTGGATGCCGTTACCGATTTCAGTTCTTTTTTGCTGCCAAACAGCATCGGAGCCGACAAATCCAGCCAAACCCAAATTTCGTGATCTTTTTCTTCATTAAAAATTTTGGTATACGGACTGTCTTTGCGCGCGGTAACCCGCCAATCAATATCGCGGATATCATCGCCGAAATTATAACTGCGGATTTCCTCCAGTTCCATTCCCCGCCCCTTAAAAGCCGATCTGATATCGCCAGCATCATGTGAGCGCGAGTGTTTACGATTCAGCCCCTGTACATAAGCCGCAAAACGGCGCACCGCCATCAGCTCTTCAACTGAAGCCGAAAGCCCGTTTCCGTCCTGCGTCTTTGTTTTTGTGCCAAACCACCTGCGTATATTCATTGCTTAAGCCCCTACGGCAGCGGCACCAATTTAAGCAGATTGCCGATAACCGCGTCCGTGGTTACTCCTTCTGCCTGCGCCTCAAACGAAAGAATAATACGATGCCGCAAAATATCGAATACCACCGCTTGAATATCCTCCGGCGAGACAAAATCTTTGCCGCGCAGCCAAGCATGAATTTTGGCGCATCTGTCCAGAGCCAGAGTTGCGCGCGGGCTGGCGCCGAACATCACATAGCCCGCCATTTTGGCATCATATTTTTCCGGATGGCGGGTTGCCATAATCAACTGCACCAGATATTCTTCCACTGCTTCGCTGATATGGACTTGCAAAGCCTCGCGGCGCGCCGCCAAAATATCGCTAATTTCCAGCATTGCCGGCGCTGCCGTTGGAGCGGCGGCAATCTCGTCTCTCACCAAATGCAGAATTTTTTTCTCGGCCGCGGCATCCGGCTGGTCAATTTTAATATACATCAAGAATCTATCCAGCTGGGCTTCCGGCAGGTTATAAGTCCCTTCGTGCTCAATCGGGTTTTGCGTTGCCATAACCATAAACAATTCCGGCAGCTGATAGCGTTTTCCGCCCACGCTTACCTGACGTTCCGCCATAGCTTCCAACAGAGCCGATTGCACTTTGGCCGGCGCACGGTTGATTTCGTCAGCCAGCACCAGATTGGCAAAAATCGGACCCCTGCGAAACTCAAACTCCCCTTTGGACGCCACATAAATCTCACTGCCGGTAATATCCGACGGCAACAAATCAGGCGTAAACTGAATCCGGTTATATTGCGCTTTGATTGAAGATGCCAGCGTTTTGATTGCCTTGGTCTTAGCCAAACCCGGAGCGCCCTCCACCAATGCGTTTCCGTCTGCCAAAAGCGTGATAATCAGCTTATTTACCAAATCATCCTGACCGATAATTCTGGCATCCATAAATTTTTTAAGTTCTATAATCTTGTTGTGAACCTCAGACATTATTTATCCCTCTAGCCTAACATGCGATTCAAAAAATTGTTATACTCTTCCAGCACCGAATTTTTCATGGTCTCATTACCCAAAAAGTCAAAAAGCTCTATTGCCCGTTTATAATGGGCTTTGGCGCGCTCCCAATCGCCCTGCTCTTTGTCTATTGCCTCAACTCTGGCCAGATAGAGCAAAGACTCTGCCTCGGCATAATGATGAGAAACTTTGCCATACAAATATACCGACTTCATCAACGCCTTGCGGGCATTGGCAATATCGCGGATAATATAGCGCAGGCAGCCGATTGCCGAAAGCGCCGAGGCCTCGCCCAGCAAGTCTCCGTTTTCCCGATACAAATCGCGGCAACGTTCCAGCACCTCATACGCCTCGTCATATTCGCGCTTTTTCATCTGGATACGGGCTATTGCGCGCAAAGTCGAAGCCTCTTTCAAAGATACTCCGTCTTCCTGATACATCTGCGCGGCTTTTTTATAGGCTTTGAGCGCATCATCCTCTCTGCCGTCCAGCAGGTATATATACCCTTCCTGATCAAAAGCGTCTCCTTGCAGATTGCGGTTATCAATTGCCGTCAAAACATCATGAGCCTGTTTGATATATTGCAATGCCTTCAAAGGCTGGCCGCGTTCAGTCTCCAGTTTGGAAAGTTTAATCAACACCTCGCCATAGGTATTTTGCGCCAGCTCCAAATCGCGGGTCAGCTCAATTGCCGAGAGCAAGGCCTTCTCCGCCCGCTCATAATTATTCAGACTTATCTCCAGCTCGCCCAAACGCGAGAGCGCAAAAGCCTCGCCTTCGGCATCATGTTTTTCATGATACAGCGCTGCAGATTTTTCATAAGCCTCGCCGGCCTCTTCATAGCTGCCGGCATGCCAAAAATCATCGCCTTCCTGAAAAATTTTGGAGGCCTCGGTTACATATTTGCCATCAACTGTACGCGGCATAACTAATTCTCCTTTTGACAATAATTCTATTAATATATATATTGCCTAAAGATAAAAAAAACAAGAAGATTAGCTATGGATGATATATTTGATTTAAGTTCCTCTGCCGCCCCGGTTTTTGATAATACTTCTGCCCTGATGCCGTCCTGCCCCTGGCTTGATATGCTGAATCCGGAGCAGAAATCAGCCGTGCAGACAACCGAAGGCCCGGTATTGGTGCTCTCCGGCGCCGGCACCGGAAAAACCAAAGTGCTGACCACCCGTCTGGCCTATATCCTCGCTAATCACAAAGCCAACCCTTGGGAATGCCTGGTAGTTACTTTTACCAACCGTGCGGCCAAAGAGATGCGCGAACGAGTCGAAAATCTCATCGGCGACGCCGTTAATTCGGTTTGGCTCGGCACCTTTCACAGCATCTGCGTAAAAATTTTGCGCAACCATGCCAAACTGATTGGGCTCTCTTCCAACTTTACAATTTTGAGCGAAGATGATCAAAAACGCCTGCTCAAACAGATTATGGAAGCCGATAATATTGATAC
>JBNMLW010000124.1:0-3846 GCA_050875025.1 Alphaproteobacteria bacterium | reverse complement strand
GTTTTGATTATTCCGGCTTTAACCATTAAACTTTGGGCAGATGAAAAACGCCAGGGCACTTTTGAACTAACCGCAAGCCTGCCGGTGAGCAGCACCGCGTTGGTTTTGGGAAAGTTTTTGGCGGTGTGGAGTTTGTGCGGGCTGATGCTGGTTTCCACTGTCGGGGTGTGGGTATCTTCCGCGGTGTTAACCAATATTGATAATGCAGCCGTGCTGCAAAACTACGTTATATGCCTGCTGCTTTGCGGAGCGTTATGCGCGCTTGGTATGTGCGCCTCAGCGTTTACGGCTAATCCAATCAGCGCTTTTGCCGCAGCATTGGCCGTATGCCTGGGGTTTTCGCTTATGGATTTCAACTGGTTGGTAAATTCACTGGGATTTTCTTCGGAGGTTGTGCTACGGATTGCCGGCAGTCTTAATTTCGGCGGTAATTTTACTGCTCTGCTGGTTGGGCAATTGTCAGCAGGCGGGGTATTTTATTTTATCTCGCTGGCAGCGGCGGCAATTTGGCTGAATATTTTTGTTATCGGCAGCCACTCCGCTTCCAAAACCGGAACAGCCTTGTTTGTATCCGGTTTGGCAGTTTCTTTTGTGGCTTTGAATATCGCCGTATCTTTGTTCTTGGGGCAATTTATATATGACAGCAGCCGGGATAAGCGTTTTACATTGAGCCCCGAAACCCAAAAATGGCTGGATAATAATTCTAACGATTTGTTTATGCGGCTGTATTTTTCTGACAATCTCAAAGATAAAAATTATTTGGATGATGCGGTGCGTTTGTTGGAGCAATACCAACGCAAATCTCATAACCGGTTGAGCTTGCGTACGGTTAAAGTTTTGCCTTTGAGCCGCGAGGGGGCAGAGGCTCAAAAGGCCGGTATCTCCAAGCAGCCGGATGAAACAATGCTGGGGTTGGCAATTTCTGACGCACAAGGCAATTTTGCGGTAATTCCGCATTTGCAGCCCGGCCGCAAAGCTTATTTGGAGCATGATATCAGCCGTGTTTTAAGCCGGTTGTCAGGCTATACTCCGCCGGTTATCAGCATTATATCGTCTTTACCAGCGCCTAACAGCGGCACTCTTGGAGATAGCAGTATTAATCAACCGTTTGCCGCCGTCCTTGGGCAGGCATATAAACTACGCCGCCTGAATAGCGGGGCGGGGACTATTTCGGGCGATACGGATTTATTGCTGATAATTAATCCGCGCAATCTTTCCGCGGCTACCGTTTATGCCGTTGACCAATATTTGATGCGCGGCGGCCGGCTGATGGTGTTTATGGATCCGCTTTCAGAAACGCAATTGCTGAAACAGGGCAAAGGCAACGGACGCTCCAATTTGGAAGACTTTTTGCAAAATTTGGGCATTGCCTACAGCGACAATGTGGTTGCCGGGGACAATTTGCGCAATCGCCCGCTGACGGTTAACGGCAAAGAGGAGAGTTATCCGTTCTGGATTAATGTCATAGCGGCAGAAAATTCTCATCGGCTGGTAAATGGTCTGAAACCTTTTGCCTTTAATACGGCCGGATATTTTGAGATAGATTCGGCAGAAGGGCATACCGCCGATATCTTGCTGGCGACTTCGGCAGACAGCGGAGAGGCATATACCTCTTGGCTGGAATACGGCTCGCTGGCGCAGACAATGGCAAATTATATTCCTCTCAATCGGCCGCTGCCGTTGGCCGTTTTACTGGAGGGCAGATTTTCTTCATTCTATGATCATCCTCTGGTTCAGGAAAAAGAAGTTCCGTTCTTAAGCGTATCTATCAAAGACGGCAAAGTTTTGCTGATATCAGACAGCGATTTTCTTGATGCCAAACTGTGGAATAATAATTCTGTCGCGGCAGATGCGTATGACTTGGTTCCGGCCAGCGGGAATATGGATTTGGTGGAACGAGCCGCCGATTATTTGACCGACAATGGCAAAATTCTGAATATTTCTCCCAAAAAGGAAAGTATTGTCGGCATTTCGGTTATGGATATTTTGGCTTATCATGCCCACTTTAAATACGCCGCGGAGATTGCCGCTGTTTCTGAAACTTTAGAAAAAACAGAGCACAAGCTTGCAGAGCTGAATAAAAAGCAAGATGTTAAAGGGCAGGCGCTATCTTGGCAGACAAGCCGCGATATTGAGAATCTGGAACTCCGCCGCACCGAAAAGCAACAGCAGCTCCGTAACCTGCAGGTTGCCGAAATTACTTATGTTAAAATGCTGCTGGCATTTTATACTTTGGGTAATTTGCTTTTGCAGTTATTGGTATTTGCTTTATATACGCTTATTTTTACGCTTAAGCGCAGCCGCTTGTTCCGTCAGGTCGAAAGGATAACCAATGTCTAGGCTTATGATAAAAAGTTCTTTGTATGTTGCGGCAGCGTCATTGTTGCTGATGTTTGCCGCCCTGATATTCATGGATTGGAAATTTCCGCAACAATCCGACGGACAGCTGGTGTTTGCCAAAACTTATTCCGCGGCTGCCAAATTAGACCGCATCCGGCTGACAACTCCATTTGATACAATAACGCTGGAGCAAACAGACGGGTTTTGGGCGGTAAAAGAATTTAACGGCTATTTTGCCGATACCGGAACAGTTAATCGATTATTGTCAGATATTAATAATTCGACTTTTTACAGCCGGCAAAATTATTCAACTGCCGATGCGGAGGCAGATTTGCTTAATGAAAAAAACGGAGTACTGGTGCAGACATACGCCGGAGGCAAAGTTCTGGACAGCATCATTGTCGGCAAGGCATCTTCTAATGATAAATATCATTTTGTAAGACGCGCCGGAAAACAAGAGATTTGGCTGGCCGACGGTATGTTCGACCTGCCGGTGGAAAAGGCATCGTGGATATTGCAGCCTATAATAGAATTTCCGGTTGACACCGTAGAAACTGTGGAGTTTGAAGGAAGCAAACTCAGCCGCGACAACGCGCGCCAGATGTTTGGGGAATCTTCGCAACAAGAAGCTGCCGTTAATTCTCTGCTGCGCCTGACATCGTTTATAATGGCTGAAGATGTGATTAAGGAAGAAAGCTTTGCGGTTGATAATTATCCGCAGCGCCGCTTGATTAAGCTAACGTCTTTTGACGGGCTGGCTGCCGAATATGCAATGTTTTCAGACGCTAATGATGACTGGCTGAAAATAAATTTATCTACGGCGCCTCTAGCCAAAAGCCGTGTCAATGATTATATCAGAGAACACCGCATTTTTTATGACGGTTGGTATTTCAAAATACCGGCTGTTCAGGGAGAAATGCTGCTTTCTGCATCAATCAGCCCCCAACAAGCTCAGGAATGACACAGCTTTCAAACACAGATAATCTTTATAATCCGACCGAGTGCCGCCGCCTGCTGGCTCAGGCAGGGCATGATTTGCGGCAGCCGATGCAGGCTTTGAGCTTGTTTATCAGCGCCTTGGCAGAAGAAGATCTTAATACTCCGCAGCGGCAGCTGGTGCAAAAAATCTCTGCCTCTGCAGCCAACCTCAAAACACTTCTGGACAATATGCTGGATATCGGCAAGCTTGATGCCGGAGGTTTTGTGCCGGAGTTTAGCAAGTTTGATATCGGAGAATTAATTTGCCGGCTTTGCCGCGAATACCGCTATGTGACTGCCGCGCAAAATATTAAAATATTGTGTCGTTTGCGGCATTTTTATGTCTTCAGCGATGAGGTCTTGCTCGAACGTATTATCCGCAACCTGATGAGTAATGCGCTAAAATATACCAAAAACAAGATTCTTTTGAGCTGTACCAAAGAGCACGGATTGCTTAAAATCCGCATTGCAGATAACGGAATAGGTATCGCATTAGCCGAACGGCAGAAAATATTTGAGGAATTTTAT
>JBNMLW010000123.1:0-3863 GCA_050875025.1 Alphaproteobacteria bacterium | reverse complement strand
TCAAGCGAGGTTGGATAGTGGATTTTATAGAGTGATTTCCAGGTGCAGAGAAGCGGAGCGTACAAAATAGTACGTGAGCATTCTCTGACGCCGTAAAATCGCTCTAGAAAACCGCTAGACAACCTCGCTCCACTTTGCCGGTTATCGGTCGAACAAATGCCCTATATCCGCAATCTTCAACTCCACATAAGTCGGTCGTCCATGGTTGCATTGCCCGGAATGGGGAGTTTTTTCCATATCGCGCAGCAGGCGGTTCATCTCTTCTATGGTTAGGCGGCGTCCGGCACGGACAGAACCATGGCAGGCAATGGTGGCGCAAACCAGATGAAGTTTTTCGGTTAATTCAAAACCGCTGCCCCACTCGGCCATTTGTTCGGCCAAATCCTCAACCAGTTTTTTCACATCCACCTCGCCCAAGAGTGCCGGAGTTTCCCGTACCAGAACCGCGGTAGTGCCAAATTCCTCAATCACCAGCCCCAGTTTTGCCAAATCTTCCGCCGCTGCTAAAATTCGCGTTTTTTCCGCGGCCGGCAAATCCACTATCTCGGGAATCAGCAAAATCTGAGTAGCAACTCTTCCCTCGCGCAGCCCGGCTTTGAGTTTTTCCATCACAATCCGCTCATGCGCGGCGTGCTGATCGGTAATAATCAGACTATCTTCCGTCTGTGAGATTATATAGGTATCGTGAAATTGTGCTTTAGCCAAGCCTAAAGGACCGATATCGCTGCGGTCAACCACATCTTGCACATCTTCAACCCGCACCGAAAACTTGCGCTCCAATTCCGGCAATGCCGCCTGTCTTGCCGGCTGCGGCCGATAAGCGTATGAAAACGGCTGATATGTGCGGTTAGGAATTTCCGCCTCCCGCAAAAATCCATCTTCTGCCGCCGGCGGGGTGCCGAAATCCGGTATTTTGTCATGCACCAATTGCTCTATGTTCAACACATTGGAAGAAGTTCGGTTTGAATGCAGATTCAGAGCATTGCGGATTGAGCTGACCAATAGCCCGCGTACCAATGCATTATCATAAAAACGCACTTCTGCTTTGGCCGGATGCACATTCACGTCAACATAGCGGGGATCGACGTCAAAAAACAAAGCGCACATCGGGTAGCGGCCTTGCGCCAACACATCTTGATAAGCGCCGCGGATAGCGCCCAGCAGCAATTTATCACGCACCGGACGATTGTTGACAAATAAAAACTGCGACAGCGAATTAGCCTTGTTCAGCGTAGGCAAAGAAACATAACCGCTGATTTTGACGCTTTCTCTTTCAGCCGATATCAAAATGGAATTATCTCCAAACTCGCGTCCCAAAACCGCCGATATCCGCTCCAATCTGGCATCAAACAAATCGCCGTTGCACACCGGCAGCGCAAATTTCTTTTTATCGTTTTCATAAAGGCTGAAAGCTACGCTTGGGTTAGCCAAAGCTATGCGCTGCAATATATCGGAGCATTGCGCCGCTTCCGCCGCGGCAGTTTTCAAAAACTTCAGCCGCGCCGGCGTAGCATAAAACAAATCGCGCACTTCAATTCTGGTGCCTTTGGCTTGCGCCGCCGGAACAACCTCACTTTTGGCCCCGCCGTTAACCTCAATCTTCCAAGCGCTGTCTTCATCGACAGTACGGCTGATTATTGCCAACCGCGCCACTGACGCAATAGACGGCAAAGCCTCGCCGCGAAAACCCAAAAAATTAATATTAAACAGATTATCGTCCGGCAGTTTTGAGGTGGCATGCCGCTCAACCGCGAGCTTAAGCTCATCGGGCATCATGCCTTTGCCGTTGTCGGTAACCGTAATCAGTGTTTTGCCGCCCTCGCTCAAGCGCACTTCTATTGAGGTTGCGCCGGCGTCTATAGCGTTTTCAACCAATTCCTTGACCACCGAGGCCGGTCTTTCAACCACCTCGCCGGCAGCAATTTGGTTCACCAGGTTTGAGGGCAGGATTCTAATTGGCATTTATTTTCTCAAACGCTTAATCGTTGTAATTAAGTTCTCGGTTGAAGAATCATGATTGATGCTGGAAGCATTGCTCTGCAATTCCGGCAAAATGCTCAGCGCCATCTGCTTGCCGAGTTCAACCCCCATCTGGTCAAAGGAATCAATATTCCAAATCACGCCTTCTACAAAAGTTTTGTGTTCATACGCGGCAATCAGCATACCCAAGGTATAAGGATCAATCTTCTTAAACACGATGGTATTGGACGGACGATTGCCCGGGAAACTCTTATATTTTTTAAGGCGTTTGGCCTCTTCTTTGGTCTTGCCGGCGCGGCGCATCTCATCATAAGCCTCTTTCTCGGTCTTGCCTTTCATCAGAGCCTCGCCCTGAGCCAATACATTGGCCACCAGAATTTCGTGATGTTCGCCAATCTCATTGTGGGAGATTGCCGGAATAATAAAATCTACGGGCACAATTGATGTTCCCTGATGAATCATCTGGAAAAACGAATGCTGAACATCTGTCCCTGCCCCGCCGAACAAAACCGGAGATGTCGTATATTTAATTTTTTGATCATCTTTGGTAATAGACTTGCCGTTGCTTTCCATAACCAACTGCTGCAAATATGCCGGAACATAGCACAAATACTGGTCATACGGAATAACCGCGGTATTGCTCCAGTGGAAGAAGTCATTGTACCAAATACTCAACAGCGCCATAATAACCGGAATATTTTTGGAAAATTCGGTATATTTGAAGTGCATATCCATCTCATGGGCGCCGTCCAGCATTTTTTCAAAATTATCCATACCGACGGCAATGGCAATAGAGAGTCCGATTGCCGACCACATAGAATATCTGCCGCCGACAAAATCCCAAAATTCAAACATATTTTCCGTATCAATGCCGAATTTGGCAACCTCTTTGGCATTGGTAGAAACGGCAACAAAATGCTTAGAAACCGCATGTTCACCCAAAGCATCAACCAACCATTTGCGGCATGTGCGGGCATTAGTCAGAGTTTCAATGGTGGTAAAGGTTTTGGAGCAGACAATAAACAGCGTCTCTTCAGGATTAATTTTGTTCAAAACCTCAGCGCAGGCCGTACCGTCAATATTAGAGATAAAATAGCATTTAATGTCTTTTGCCCAATATTTGCGCAATGCCTCCGCTGCCATTTTCGGCCCCAAATCAGAGCCTCCGATACCGATATTAACAATATTGGTTAACTTTTTGCCGGTTTGTCCGGTAAATTTGCCCAAACGCACAGCTTCAGAAAATTGGCGCATTTTGGCCAAAACCGCATTAATCTCCGGCATAACGTTTTTGCCGTCCACATAAATCGGCGTATTTTCCCGATTGCGCAATGCCACATGCAATACCGCGCGATTTTCGGTATTGTTAATTTTTTCGCCTTTAAACATTGCCTCAATTTTTTCCGCCAGCTTTGCCTCTTTGGCCAATCCGATCAAATGGACAAGGGTTCTGTCAGTAATGCGATTCTTTGAATAATCAAACATCATCGATTCAAGGTTAATATTATAGCGCTCGGCACGCTGCGGATCCTTGCGGAATAAGCCGCGCATCTCGACATCGCGCATTTTTTTATAGTGTTTTTCCAGCTTTTTCCATGCCTTGCTCTTATTAACTTCCGATGATTTTCCGAACATTACTCTTTTCTCCTAAATTCCGGCTAAAATCGACTCAATTTTAACCATATAGTCCTTGTCAAAATACTTTTTGGCGGCAGCGTTAACCTGCTCCAAACTGACATTAGAAATATAATCATTTCTTTTTTGCAAAAAATCCAGCCCTAAATTGTATTTTTGCATAGCTGTCAATATCTCGGCGATATTTTCAATTGAAGCAAACCGCAGATTATAAGACGCCGTCAGATAATTTTTAGCAGCCGCCAATT
>JBNMLW010000122.1:0-3884 GCA_050875025.1 Alphaproteobacteria bacterium | reverse complement strand
CTTTTTCAATACCGATAAAGTTTCGCCCCAGCTTTTTAGCTACCGCACCGGTAGTACCGGTTCCGAAAAACGGATCCAAAATCACATCGCCGGGTTTGGAAGAAGACATAATCACCCGATAGAGCAAAGCCTCCGGTTTTTGGGTCGGATGAAGCTTTTCTCCCTGTTCATCCTTAAGGCGCTCTTTGCCGGTACAAAGCGGGATTTGCCAGTCACTGCGCATTTGAGTATCTTCATTCAGCGCCTTCATGGCCTCATAATTAAAAGTATAACGGGAGTTCGGATTCTTACTCGCCCAAATCAAGGTCTCGTGCGCATTGGTAAAACGCGTGCCCTTAAAATTCGGCATCGGATTGGTTTTGTTCCAAATCACATCATTCAAAATCCAAAAACCCAAATCCTGCAAGATATACCCGACGCGAAAGATATTATGATAAGAACCGATAACCCACAATGCGCCGTCATCTTTAAGAACACGGCGCGCCGCAGTCATCCATTTGCGGGTATATTCATCATACGCGGCAAGGCTTTCAAAACTATCCCATTCTTCATACACGCCGTTAACATTGCTGTTATCGGGACGGGTTAACGCATCGCCAAGCTGAAGATTATAAGGAGGATCTGCAAAAATCAGGTCTACCGAATTTTCTTCCATCTCATTCATAGCCTTAACACAATCATCAACAATGATGGTGTTAAGTATTGTTTTTTCTTGCTTTCTGCTCATTTTATCAACCTGACACGGGAAGATTAAAACTTTCAATGATGTCAGTATGGTTGATATATGGTTATAATTTTATTAACAAGCCGAAAAAAGTTTTCAGGCAACCTGAGACGCTGATAAAATTTCTTGAATTGGGCGATAAGATTTGCGGTGCTGCCCTTCAATAATTCCATATTTCTTAAGGCCTGCAATATGCGCCGCCGTGCCATAACCGGCATTTTTCTCAAAACCGTAATAAGGATATTGTTTCGCCAAATCTGCCATCAGACGGTCACGATACACTTTTGCCGCAATTGAAGCCGCGGCAATCGAATAACAGCGGGCATCACCTTTAACCACCGTTTGGCACGGACAAACCAAGCCCTTGGGAACCTGGTTCCCGTCAACCAAGGCAAATTGCGGTTGAATATCCAGCGCCGCCACCGCGCGATTCATCGCCAAGAATGTTGCTTGCAGAATATTTTTCTCGTCGATTTCAGCGGCTGAAGCCTGCCCGATACCGATAGAAACCTTGCCTTCCTTTTTGGCTGCAAACAAAGCCTCATAAAGAGCCTCGCGCTTTTTGGCAGTGAGTTTTTTGGAATCATTAAGCCCGGAAAGCAAAAAATCGCCGAGATTTTTATCTTTAATTATCACCGCGCCGGCAACCACCGGCCCGGCCCAAGGCCCACGCCCCGCTTCATCTATACCGGCAACCGGCACGGAATATTTATTTTCAAATTCAAAATCAGGCACTGCTTAGTCCTTCTATATAATTATGCCAAATCTGTATTAATAAGCCGTTAGACGCAACCACTCTCTCCAAAGAAATTGCGGATAATGAGCTTAGTAATAAGATTTTAGGGAAAAAGTACCGCAGCGTACAAATTAGTACGTGAGGAAACTTCTTACCCGCTAAATCTGTATTAATAAGCCATTAGACGTGATTTCACACCTTCCGCCGATAGGCAACGTTAATACCGGCGTCGTATGCCCATAATCAAGATTGGCAATCACCGGAATGCCTTGCAGCTGCGGAATGTAATTGATTATATATTCCAAGAGTTCGCGGCTCATGCCTGAAGATTTTTGAAAACGTCCGATTAACAGAGCCTTGACATTTTTGAAATCGGGCTGGTATGCCAATGACTGCAGCCGGCGCAAAAAATCTTTGGGATCACCGGCAGAAGTAAAGCAATCTTCAGCCAACAAGATTGTATCAGGTTGAAAGCCCGGCCAATATTCTGAACCTTTAAGCAGCATTTGAGTACCAAGATTGCCGCCAACCAGAGTGCCCTGAGCCGTACCGGAATGAATATGCCACCAGCCTTCGTTTTTAATAAATTCCCGCTTTTCCTGATTAATAAACCAGAGATCATCGCTCCACTCCGCAGATGGTTTAACCTCTGCTTTGCCCGCGTCCATAAGCATCTGCCGCATATATTGCCAGGTATAATCAAAACCGTGTTTCATGCCGAAAGAGCTGTAATGCGGGCCTAAAAAAGTCACCAAACCGGTTTTGGCATAGATACCATTCAAAAGCGCGGTAATATCAGAAAAACCGCAAATTATTTTAGGATTGCGCTTAATCAGCTCATAATCCAAAAACGGCAGAAGTTGATTAGAATTAAATCCGCCAATAATGGTAAAAATCGCTTTAACATTAGTATCAGCAAAAGCGGCATTAATATCAGCGGCACGTTTTTCAATCAAAGAGGTGCCCATCATGTCAAAATTATCATCGGTAGTGTTGGCGCCGAATGTGACTTTCAGCCCCATTTGCGCAAAACGCTCCGCCGCAATAGCGCGGCTGTCCGCACCAATGATTTTTATACCGGTAGACGGCGCAACAACGCGGATTTCGTCACCGGATTTGAGCAATTGAGGAACAATTTTCTGCATGGCAAATCTCCATAATCAAGTTAATTGCCCTCAGTATATACAAACAAGCAAAATCCGCCAGAGATTTTTTATTGATAAGCACAGCCAACCTACCCTACTCAGCACTATTTAGAGTGAAGGCGGAGAACAGTGCAAATAAAAGCATTTGGAAGGCGAGGAAAATTTTAGTGTACAAAGTAGTACATGAATTTTCCGAGACCGAACCAAATACTTTTAGATGCGCTGTTATACGTCTTCACTCACAAAGAGCTCTTTTCCCACCCCACACACAGGACACACATAATCTTCCGGCAGATTCTCAAACGGAATATCGCCGTCATAAACATAGCCGCATACAGTGCAGACCCATTTTTTGGTATCAGTCATGCTTGTTCCTTTCGATTGTTGCATAAGTTGAAAACTGTCCAATACTTTTTGCTTGAAATATGAACGATAGTCCGAATAGGTCAACGGCGTGCCGGCTTGATTGAGCTCTGCCTCAAGCACCTCTGCCACAAAAACGGTATTGCTGGCCAGCGGATACATCTGCAAAACCCGGCAGCGAAAAACCGCCAAACTGTCGCGCAAATAGGGCAGTCCGTTTTTCATAAAATGTTCTACTTTGGGCCATTTATCAACGCTGCGGCTGCTCTGGAAGCCGAAATTTGCCACCACAAACGGATTAACCTCTTTGCCCAACACAGACAAAGAAAATTCTTTAGTTTTTTCTATGCATGTTTTAGTATAGCTGACATTTCCGCAAGAAAGCGCAATTGCCCACGGCGAACTGGCGGCCTGCATCACCGCATCGACCATACTGCCGACCGGGCGGCTACCATCCATAGCCCCCAAGACATACATTCCGTGAGTAAGTTTATATAGCGCGTCGGGATTCATCTGCCTGCTCCTGTTATCTGCAACAGATATAAGCAGCCTCAGCCCATAAACAATATATCAGGATAAAAAAATATCAGTAATGCGGCGGCGGAGTTTCTTCGCTCTGCGGTTTTACGGCATCTGCCTCAGCCAGATTCATCAGATATTGGTTCTGGCGAATAAGTTTTTCAATTGTTTTGCCTTGTTCAATAATCACCTGATTAAGCTCATCGAGCATTTTCTCATGGTTTGCCAGCGCAATTTCAATATTCATCAGGCGTTCGTCATCTTGTTGCATATTTTGCACTTTCCGCTTGTTCTAAACGGGGGTTATGTTATCATCAATTTCAAATTTTACAACCGGAAAAAGCATGCCCGCGCAAATAGAAATCAACCCGCAGTTCAAACAAGCTCTGGATCTGAT
>JBNMLW010000121.1:0-3885 GCA_050875025.1 Alphaproteobacteria bacterium | reverse complement strand
CTGACAGATTGGTTGCCAATCAGGCCTTTGAAGAAGTAAGTGAGAATATGGTTCATTATAATGGTACGGGTGGGGATGCAGTGGCTTCTAAGCCTTATGATGCTTATCAGGTTAATCCGGCCTATACTTCGGTGATGCATGATATCAAACTGACTACCCGCGGCGGGGCGCGTCTGAGCGATATTTTGCCGGATTTTATTAACAAAGGCATTTATGTTTTGGATAATACCTATAAAGAAGAAGGGGAGAAAGATTGGACTAAGTATTCTGTGGCAGAGGGTACGGGAGGAAATCCCCCGCAGATAACAGGAGCGCCGGGAGAATGTGGCAGCTTGGATTGTGTTGCGTCGCCATGGTTGGGCTTTGTGCCGACACCGCAGTGTCCGCCGGGGTATTCTAAAGTAATTACAATCAACCCGATACGTTGGAAAATGGCGCAGGCGTATGCTATTTCGCAGGCTGGTCTTAATATGGAAAATATATTTAAGCAAAAAGATCCGAGTAGCCCAAAGGTACTCCAATTGCCCAAGTATAATGCTTATTTTACTACTCCGCTTAATCCACATCAAGATGCCGCTAGGTTTCAACTAGCGAATAGTAATGGTAATGGAGAACATACTCATACAGTTGCATCTGGTATTCCGCTAACTTTTCAGGTTAATACCTGGTTGAATACCACGGTTTACGGAGTCAGAAAAGGCGGTGAAAATACCAATGACACGGCCAACCATAATGCTCGTTTCAATGATTTTTTGGGGTGGCATGCGATTATGGGTTTCTTGTACTATGGGTCTGAATATACAGAATGGCTTCAAGCTGCTGCAGGAAATGCAGGAGCTTATTCAGATAAAGTTATTTGGAATCTATTTCCGGTCTTGACGCAAGAAATGGCGGCAATTGCCAATGTCTATTGTTATTTTGAGCGCCGCAATATGACAAATCCAAATTGGGGTTGGAAACAAAATTTAGTTGATGGCGGCGCTGTCGGGTATAATCAGCTGACTAATTTCCGGTCTGGTTATTTGAAAAATAATCCCAGTTATCGAGAACGCCTGAATGATCCGGCCTTGGGGTATGATGAGGTTTGGTAGAGATTAGGTGAGGTTGCTGGGTGGGCAAGCTCGCAAGAGCGCTGCCTAATCGTAAAAATAAGAAAAAGCTGAAAATTCATGTACTACTATGTACACTAGGATTTTCAGCTTTTTCATTTTTACTTCTATTCAGCGGCTCTATCGAGCTTGCTAGAGATAGTGCCTTATAAGTCTTCCCCCTCGACGGGGCGCGAGGATTTATAAGGAATTGTTTTTATAAATATTGCCATCGCGTTCCGTCAAGGGGGAGGATTTATGAGGAATTGTTTTTTTAATATTATCCTTGCGCCCTTTGATGAGGAAGGCTTACAATGCCTTTTTTTATAAATTCTGTCTTTGCACACATCAATGTTGGCGGTTTGCTTTAATTAAAACTGTTTATCAGACTGCCGGCGAGCAGATACCAACCATCTACCAACACAAAAAATATCACCTTAAACGGCAGCGCCAGCACGGTGGGCGGCAACATCATCATACCCATAGACATCAGCACCGAGGCAATCACCATATCAATAATCAAAAACGGAACAAATATCAAAAATCCGATTTCAAAGGCGCGGCGCAGCTCGCTGATCATAAAAGCGGGAATCGCAATTTTGAGCGGAGTAGCAGCAACGCTTTCAGCCGGTTTTTCGCCGCTGAGGTCAGAAAATAACATCAAATCTTTTTCTCGGGTGTTGCGCACCATAAACTCTTTGAGCGGGGCAGCGGCTTTTTCCAGTCCGTCCATAACCTCAACTTTTTCATCAATCATTGGTTTGATGCCCTCATCCCAAGATTTTTCCAGCGTTGGGCTCATAATAAACAAAGTGAGGAACAGAGCCAGGGAAATCAGTACCATATTGGGCGGAGTGGAGTTGGTGGCCAGCGCGCTGCGGGTGATGGAAAACACAACCGCAATACGGGTAAAAGAGGTCATCATAATCAGAATCGACGGCGCCAGCGACAAAACCGTAATCATCATCAAAACGCTGAAAATCCGGCCGGTGGCAGTGCCGTCCGGAGCATCAGCCAGATCGATGTTTATGCTCTGCGCGCAAGCCGGTTCGGCATAGCACAAAAATCCCAATAACAGAGCCGGAAGAAGTAAAAACAGTTTTTTAGTCATTGTTGTTTTGTCCTGATACGGAATGAGTGTCCAACAGCAGGCAGCCGCCGGCGCCAAGCAGCACCAAATATTCGGTATTATCAGCGCGGAGCAGGGCAACCTGAGTGCGGGCGTCAAGATTGCGTTTTTCCAGAATCTCTATGCGCTGTCCGGATTTCAGATTTTTGATGAATTTGCTGCGCAGGCCTTTTTGCTCCAGAAATTTGAAAATCCACAAGGTAAGAAACAGTAGGCCGATAACAAATATCAGCGATAAAACTGCCTGCAAGATCTGGTGCCATTCCATTGCGTTTGTCCTAAATTGCCATTTAGCGGAATTATAGCCGCAAAGTTGCCGGCTCGTCAATAAAAGGCTTGCCCTTGTTGATATTGTTTGCTAAATTGCCGGTTATGGCAAAGAAAAAAGAAATAAACCTCATAAGCGAGGAGCGCAGAACCCACGATTTGCAGTCAGTTGCCTCAATGCTCAGGCCGCTGGCAAAAAATCTGCTGGGCAAAAACGGTTTTACCGAAATTGATTTGCTCACCAACTGGAGCGATATTGTCGGCGAGGAGACCGCGTCTTATACTTTGCCGCGGCAGATTAGTTATAAACGGGGCGAGAGAGCCGGCGGCACGCTGAATCTGGAGGTGCCGAGCGGGGCGTTTGCCCTGGAGCTGCAGCATCGGGAAAAAATGCTGATAGCCAAGATAAATGCCTATTTCGGGTATCCGGCCGTGGCGCAAATCCGCATTATCCAAAATGCGGAAATCGGGCTCGATGCGCCGGAAGAAGAGGCTGTGCAAGAGGGGCAAAAAATACTTGTAACCGAGGCGGAAGAAAATTATATTAGGGAACTGGGCGAGGGAATAGAAAATTCGGAGCTGCAACAAAAACTGCTGAGCTTGGGACGCTATATTATAAGTGACAATAAAAAGTGAGTAGCAAAAATGAAACTGGAACAAGTTATTAAGAATTTGAGCGCTTTGATTGCCGGCGCGTTTATCTTTTTTATGGCAGGCGGAATTTATCTTTCCAGCAAAGGGTTTGAGATGGATGAAAACGGCGAAATCGTTTTGATGAAAAGAGCCGCCGCGCAAGATGAAACTCCGGCTCCGGTACGGGAAATTCCTGATAACTTTGTGTTTCCGGAAGAACACAGCATCGGCAGCAAAGATGCTCCGGTGACTCTTTATGAATATTCTTCATTCGGCTGCTCTCACTGTGCCGATTTTCAACTTTCTACTTTGCCGCAGCTCAAATCAGAGTTTATTGACAAAGGTCTGCTGCGGTTGGTTTTTGTGCCGTTTCCGATTGATAAGCATTCCATGAACGGCGCGCTGCTGGCTGAGTGTGTTGACGAGAACAAATATTTTGCCTTTGCTGACGTTTTGTTCAAAAAGCAGCGGGAGTGGGGCTTGTCGCGCAATCCGGAAAAGGTTTTGATGCAATATGCCGCGCTCAGCGGGCTGCCTAAGGAAAAAGCCGAGGCCTGCCTCAAAAATGACAATAATGCCCGCGAGATTTTATCTAACCGTCGGAACGGCTTGACCCAGCTCGGGATTCAGGGCACGCCGTCATTTGTGCTCTCGGCCGGCGGACACAATGAATTAATCTCCGGTACCCGCACTTTTGAATCTTTTAAGGAAATGATTGAGGCTGCACTGCCCGAAAAACTGGCTGAAAAATAAAAAATAGCTTTCTTT
>JBNMLW010000120.1:0-3905 GCA_050875025.1 Alphaproteobacteria bacterium | reverse complement strand
CATTGCCGGTACAACCATAGTCGGCAATGGGCACAGTATAACCTACGCCGGCAGTTATGGTTTTAGCGATCCGACAGTGAACGGCAAACTGGTTAATAAAGTCGGTGACAGCGCCTTGAATATCGTCGCTGATGTAAAGATAAGCGGCTTAACTATCAATTATTCCAACAGCGCGGCACAGGGCGCGGCTATCAGCATTGCCGGAGCTAAAGCGGATATTGATAACCTCACGATTAACGGTACTACCACAGCAAACAGACTATATGGCATTCAGGTTTTAAATGGCGGTAAGCTTAGTTTAGACAGCACTAAAAACATCAACCTAGGTGGTGATTACAGTCAAAAGCTTGTTAACGGCAATCCTAATCTGTGGGCAGGCAAGTATAATACTGATACAATAATAAAACAAATTGGTGACGATGGTGCGGCGGCAACGGCCTGCAAGAATTATACGCCTGACGCTTCGCTTGCTAATGACGCTGATTTCGGCACCGGCAATTGGTATTTGCCAAGCATTGGCGAGCTAACTGACCTGTATGGTTATGATTATGATGCCATGGATATGACGATTGGCGGCGGTACCAGTGGCGCTGTTGGAGATAATAAGGCCAAAATTAATGCCGCGCTTAAAGCTTTACAGGATAAAGGCGTGGATGCTAAGGCATTAACCAATGGCTGGTATTGGTCGTCTTCCGAGTATAATAGTAAAGAATCTTGGTATTTCAATACAAATAATGGCGATCGTAATTTCTACAGTAAGGATTTCCATAACTACGTTCGGCCTCTCCAGCTTTTAGAAAATTGCTTTAACCCTTTTGATAAAGATACTGCCACCCCCAAGATCGGCGATGTAATGTACGCCGATAAAACCTGGGGCTCGGCGGAGGATTACGACGGGAGCAAGCAGGCGGTCGGCATCATCACCCACATCAGTGAAGACGGCACCTCAGCAACGATTATCTCCTTTAAGGATATCGGTACCAGCAAATGGCAAAACAGCGCCTACAAGGACGAGCAGGGCAATTGGCACGGTACTAATATCACTGGGATTAACGGCTATTACTATTCAACGCAAAACCGGCTGTTATCGTATGCGATGAACAGCCGCGGAGATATCTCCGTCAGCAATCGCCAAGTTGAGGCGCTGGACGTTTCGACAAGTTCTTACGCCAAACAATTTACCACAGCGCTCAATGCGTACGACCAGCTAATATCAGATAGCAATTACCAGGGAATTAATTTAATCAAAGGCGACAGTCTCAAGGTTACTTTTAATGAAAACGGGGCACATTCTTATGAAATAAAAGGCACGGATATAAGTTCCGCGGCTTTAGGCTTGGGCGCAGCACAATGGGAGACATTGAGCGATATTAAAGCAAGCATCGAACAACTGAAATCCGCGGTCTCAACCTTACGCAAAGTCGACAGTGAGTTAGGTAATAATTATAACATAATTCAAACTCGTCAGGATTTTACCGAAAGTTTGATAAATATTTTAACCGAGGGCGCGGATAAATTGACCTTAGCGGATATGAATGAGGAATCAGCTAACATGTTGGCTCTACAGACCCGGCAACAATTGGCAATTAATTCATTATCATTAGCGTCTCAAGCAGCTCAATCTATATTAAAATTGTTTTAAAATTTAGTGCCTTGTAAGTCTTCCCCATCGACGTGGGAAGATTTAGATGGGGGTGACAATAAAAAGGCTATATTTTCACTTGGATTACCCAGTCAAGCTGAGTAATGACAGTTAGGGGTGATTAATAGAAAGGGGCACTGTCTTTGCGCGAACGGCGTTAGCCGCGAGAAGCAATCCATCTTTATCTTGAAATTAAAATGGATTGCTTCGGCTCATTGTCATTCACCTCGCAATGACGGGTTCTGGTGGTTGAAACGTGCACTATCCCGAACAACGAACATAGTGAGTTGTGAGCAACAGTCAAGTCAGCGCCGCCCGCCGTGCGGGTTAGAGGTCATTGATACCCAAGTATTTATATTTAACGCGGACTTTGTAATTTGAGCCATAAGCATCAATCAGTTCATTGGCCATTTCCTGACTGAGCACAGCCTGTGCCTGAGCACGCAGAGCATTCATTTTCTCCGCAGATACTTTGTTCTTGTTGCGAACAACTTTGCTCGGCATCACAATTATAGTGCGCTTGTCATCGGCAAAAGTCTTGGGAGAACCGATTTTTTCCTGATAGGCCTCAATCAGCTGTGACGGAGTAAGTCCGGCAAAACCTTCGCCGCGTTTGAGCGGAGAGGTAGTATTCAGACGGATATCAAAACGTCTGGCCACATCGGCAAAATCGTCGCCGCTTTCCAAATCATGCAGCACGTCATTGACAATTTCCTGAGCAATGGCGTTTTTCTCATTGGTTTCCCAAAGTTTGATAATTTCTGATTTTACCTGCTCCAAATCTTTTTGCTTGGCCTCATGGATGCCATCAACGCGGAGCAGGGCAAAGCCGGTATCATTTTCCATAATCTGGCTGGTTTCGCCGGTATTATAAGAAAACGCGGTGTCAATAAAATCCTCAGATTCCGCCAAAGCTTTGAACGCCGGAGCAAGGACTTTGGCGCTGCCGTCTTCCTTAAGGCCGGAAATCTTGTTGATTTTGACATTATAAGCAGCCGCAATATCTTCCAGAGTAGCGCCGGCACCGAGTTTGTCTTCAATCTCGCTGACTACATCGCTGGCCTGTTCATAAGATTTTTCTTTACGGATTTCGGCAATAATTTTATTTCTTGCCGCCGCAACCGAAGTTTCTTTTCTCGGAGTTACGGATACTACCTTCATAATATGCCAGCCCATCTCTGATTGTATAGGCATCGTGAAGTTGCCGGCCTTGAGGGCAAATACTTCTTCGCCCATATCCGCAATCAGCATATCCTTAGAGACCTCGCCCAAATCAGTGGTGGCGCGGTCCTGTTTGGCAATATCTTTGGCAACCTTGAAGAAGTCGCCGCCGGCATTCAATGCGGCCTCAGCTTTGTCGGCTGTGGCTTGGTCATCAAATACCATCTGCAAAACGTGGCGTTTTTCGGGAATAACAAATTGTTCAATATTTTCCTGATAATAGGCATTGATTGCCGCCTCATCAGGGGTAATGCGTCCGGCCAGCTGGTCAACCGAAAGCTCAATGAAAGAGACATCGCGGCTTTCCGGTTCTTCAAACTGTGGAGCAAAGTCCTGATAATATTGCTCAATTTCTTCTTGCGAGGGCTTGCGGTCTACTTTGAGTTTTGCCGGCTCGATTACGGCAAACCCAAAGATTTTGCGTTGGCTGTCCAGCTCTGCCAAATACGGGTCAATGAGCTTGGGCACGTCAATTCCTTCAACCGGAGTCTGTACCAGATGTTGCTTGATGATATCGCGGCGCAGAGTTTCAATATATTTCTGCTCGTTCCAACCATTGGCATTCAGCAGGCGTCGCATCCGCTCCAGATTGAATTGCCCGCTCTCGTCCATAAATTCCGGCTGAGAGTAGATGATTTTGCGGATAAGCTCATTACTGATGTCGACATTATTTTTTTCAGCGGTTTTTTGCATAATTGCATTAATCAAATCTTTTTGCACAATCTCTTGCAACATATTGTAGCGCATGCTTTCGCTGATATCAAAATCCTCTCCGAACAGATTTTTGGTGATTCGGATTTGCTCATTGAGCTGATTATTGATTTCTTCTTGCGTAACAACTAGATCATCAACCCGCACAATCGGGCGGTTGTTGCCGTTGCGGCTGATATAGCCGGAGATTCCGAACAATGACATAAAGCTCAGTGCGGTCAGCGCCAGAATGCCTTTTACCAGCCAAGAGTCTTGAAAACTTCTGATTTTTGTAATCATTTGATAGCCTATCCTTAATGTCTTTATTTAAATATCTGGCGAGATTATATAT
>JBNMLW010000119.1:0-3944 GCA_050875025.1 Alphaproteobacteria bacterium | reverse complement strand
GACTTGCGCCGGCAGACGGCATTAAGGCGGGCAACCAGCTCCTTAATTTTAAACGGCTTAATCACAAAGTCATCCGCGCCGGTGTCAAGCGCCTTTACGCAGTCATCAAGTTCGCCTTTGGCCGTGACAAACACAATTCCGCCCTGAAAATTATATTTGGTGCGCAAAATTTTGCATACTTCAATCCCGCTGATTTCCGGCAGCATCCAATCCAAAATCACCACATCATAGCCGGTATCCTGATTGCTTTTTACCAGCTCCAGCGCCTCAGCTCCGTCTTGCGCCCAATCAACCTGGCAATGCTCGTATGTCAGCAGTTCCAAGGTAGATTGCCCCAGTTTGAGGTCATCTTCAACCAACAAAATTTTCATCTTAAACCTCTCATTTTGCTCTTTATCATAAAAGCATAAGTCGGCAAATGTAAACTTTTTTATTAAGATTTTTTCTCAAAAAATTCAGATAAATTTCAGGTTGAGCCGCTACTCCCAAAGCAATGTTTTGGAACTAATCAGGAGACTATCTCATGCTTTCAGCTTTGCCCAAGTCCTTAAAAACCGAGCTTTATCGCAAATCTGTACACCTCAGCTCGCTGTGGATTCCCGCTTTTATTGCGCTGGCCGGCAAAAATTTGAGCATTATGCTGTTTGCGGTTTTGTTGCTGATTAATCTGGCGGTTGAATACAGCGCTTATCAAAAATCCGGCGCTGTCGGCCGTTTGTTCCGCCGCATGTTTATCAAAACCTTGCGCAATAAAGAGGTTGGCAGCAATCGTTTTGTGCCCAGCGGATCGGTATATGTTCTGTTTGCCGCGCTGGTCACTTCTGCCTGCTATGCGCCGCTGGCGGCCGCCGCCGCCATGTCGGTAATGCTGATATCCGATACCTGCGCGGCTCTGGTCGGCAAGTTTTTTGGTTCTATCCGCTTTTATAACGGCAAGTCGGCTGAAGGCACTTTTGCCTTTTTGGCCAGCGCATTTCTGGTGGTCAATCTGTTCTTTCCGGCTGCTCCGCTGTTGTTGCTGTTTGGCGCCTCTGCCGCCGCCTGCCTGGCCGAATTTTTTGAGGCCGAACTCAAAGTAGATGACAATTTTGCCATTCCGGTAGTTTGCGGATTCTTGCTTAATTTATTAGGGTAGAAAATATGTTCAAATCCAGATTTTCCATCGGCTCAACCGCCTTTATTGCTCTTGTCAGCCTCTATTTTTCATTTATGCTCAATATTCGCTTTTGGCAGTTTGCCTTTGAGAAAATTGAGGTCAGCAATTTTATTGTTCTGCTTTTTGCCCTGACTCTGCCGGTATTTATTTTTGTGCCGCTGTTTTGGTTCTTTTGCCTGATAGTCGTTCCTTATGTGGGCAAACCGTTGGTGATGATGCTTCTTGTTTTGTCGGCCGCGTCGGACTATGCGCTGCAAAATTTGGGCATCGTCATCAACTCTGATATGATTCGCAATTTTGCCGAAACCAATTTGCGCGAGGCTTCAGATTTCTTTACTCTTCCGGCCGTTGCTTATACCTTTATTCTGGGCATTATTCCTGCTGTGGTTGTTGCCCGCGCCAAAATTATCTATCAGCCCCTGCGCAAAGAGGTTGTACGCCGCTTGGCTTGTTTTCTTATCGGCTTGCTCAACGTGGGTATCGTGGCCGCGGCAACCTATAAAGAATATGCCTCTTTTGGGCGCAATAACAAAGAAGTGCGTTATTATATTAATACCTTTAATTATATCTACGCGGTCGGACGGTATTACAAACGGGCACAAGATGCCAAACGTCAGTTTGTGATTCTCGATAATGCCCCGCAGCTCCAAGCCAACACTAACGGCAAACCAAGACTTTGGGTTTTGGTAGTCGGCGAGACGGCGCGGGCGCAGAATTTTTCGCTCTATGGCTATGAGCGGCAAACCAATCCTCTGTTGAGCAAAAATAAAGAAATTGTCGCTTTTCAAAATGTCAGCTCCTGCGGCACCGCAACCGCCATCTCTTTGCCCTGTATGTTTTCCAGCCTGCCGCGCAAAAAGTTCAGCGTGACCGAGGCGCAATATACGCAAAATCTGTTGGATTTAATCAAGGCTGCAGGATATGATGTCTTTTGGTATGACAATGACGATGGTTGCAAAAAAGTTTGCAACCGAGTTGAAAATGCCGATGCTAAAGATGGCAACAAACAGCCGTATTGCTTTGGCAATTATTGCCATGATGATATCTTGCTGGACGGTTTGCGGGCACGAATGCAGAACCTTAAGCGCGATACAGTGATTGTGCTCCACACCATGGGCAGCCACGGGCCGACTTATTACAAGCGCTATCCCGACAAGTTCAAAAAGTTTACTCCGGCTTGCGATACCGCCAATCTGCAAGACTGCACCCGAGAACAGATAGTCAACACCTACAACAATACCATTGTTTATACGGATTATATTTTGTCCTCGGTGATAGATATCTTAAAGCAGCGTTCTGATTTGCAGACCGGCATGTTGTATTTGTCCGACCATGGGGAATCTTTAGGCGAGAATAATATATATCTTCACGGGCTGCCTTATGCTATTGCCCCGCAGGAGCAAAAACAAGTGCCGATGATTCTGTGGCTGCCGCAGTCAACCGCGCAAGCCGTGAATGTCGATAAGCAGTGTCTGCGCCGCCATGCCGCCGAAGGAGAGTTTTCTCAGGATAATTACTTCCATTCGGTTTTGCGCCTTTTGGAAATCAATACCAAAGCCTATGAACCGGAGCTTGATATTTTTTCGCTCTGCAGCAAGTAGGGTGTTTTAGGCACATAACTTTATCCCGGCAAGCAAAAATAAGCTCCCGATAAGCACAGAGCCAGTCAGATATAAAAATGCTTCTGTAGTATTGTTGGTATTTATTAGAGTGATAAAATTCAGCAGGTAAGTAGAAAATGTGGTAAATCCGCCGAGCAGACCGGTCATAACGAAAGTCTTTAACTCCGGCGAAAGATTTTCAACTTTGGCAAAATAAGCATACGCCGCTCCGATTAAGAAGGCTCCGGCGATATTCACCAGCATTGTACCCCAATGGCTGGAAATTATTGTACAGCAAAACCAGCGCAGCACCGAGCCGATACCGCCGCCGGCAAATATACCGATAAAAGTAATCATCTGTTTCCTCCAAAAGTAAAAAAAACTCCTGCCCATATTCACAAAGGCAGAAGTCATCAGCCGTAACGGCGGTTCGATTATCAGATAATCAGGGAGAACATCATTCCCATTGCCGACAGTATATTGTTTTTTGCAGATAAAGCAATAAATATTTTTTGGTATAACTTACAAAAAAGCTATTGACTTAGAGTTAGCTCTAAAGATTACAATACCTTCAAAATTTAACCATGAGGAAAGCGTTTTTCATACGAGGAGAGAACTATGAATAAATTTTTATTACTGGGTACTGCGCTTTTTGCCGTTGCCGCATTTTCTGCCTATAAGGCTTTGGCCGTCAACCAAGTGGAGGAAAAGATTATGAATACCGATAATGCTAAAATTCTGATTGCCTATTATTCCTATAGCGGAAACACCAAAGAGGTTGCCGAGGCTATTCACGACAAAATCGGCGGTGATATTTTTGAAATCAAAACTGAAGGGACATATCCTGATGAATACCGCCCGATGACGGTTCAGGCCAAACAGGAGATTGCCGACAATTATCGTCCCAAACTCACCACTCAGGTAGCGGATATGGCGCAGTACGATATTGTGTTTGTAGGTTCTCCCAACTGGTGGGGCACCATCACTCCGCAGGTCAGCAGCTTTTTGGAAAGCTATGATTTGTCCGGCAAAACGGTTGTTCCTTTTGTAACTCACGGTGGCGGCGGCAAACAAAATACTTTTGCCAATCTGACCGCTCAATGCAAAGGTTGCAATGTCAATCAGAATGGCTGGGTAGGGTACGGCAGCCGCACAATGGGAATTTCCGGTTGGCTCGAAGACTTAGG
>JBNMLW010000118.1:0-3959 GCA_050875025.1 Alphaproteobacteria bacterium | reverse complement strand
TCAGAATCCATCGCCGAATGATTGGCGGCATTGACATAACCGGCAGAAGAGAAAATCTCCGGCAAACGATTGGCTGGCGATTTGCCGACTTCCATTAAACTTTGTTGATAGCTGACAACCCGACGAGTGTAATTATATTTCAGGGTCAAAGCCATTGCCATATACATATCTATGGGTTTTTCAATCTTTCGGGGAGTGGCGGCATACATAGTCTGCATATCTGCATCTACCCGAATCGCCCGATCCCAATCGGTGTAGGCAACCGGCGCCGGAACGGCCATAGCGTTGGACACCTGAACATCATCTTGCCCCGAACACGCTCCCAATGCGGCAACCGCAAACAACAAAGAAAACAGCGTTTTTTTCATAATCATATCCTATAAGTGCACTTCTTTTATGCTTGCAGATTATACCAATAATTTGAATATTAATAGTATTTATTTGCTTTTATTCAACTTTGATGTATAAAAATTAATAAAATAGATAAGTTTTTATATGATAATTAAACTTAAATTACGCGCACCACTTTTGCCCAGGGGAATCTATGCTCGATATTCTGCAGACGGTTTTTAAGTACAAAGAAAAACAAAGCCCCGACGTATTGGGCGCATATCCTGAGCGGGTGCATATCGGCGCCATGCCGGAACGCCGCTATCTGTGGACATCGCGTTTTTTGGTAATCTTTGCCTGCATTAGCATTTGTTTCTCCATGATGCTGGCGAGCACGATTTATCTTTTGCTGCCCCAGCGCGGCGCATATCCCCGACTATTGCAAACCGATAATTATTTCAGCCGCCTTGATACGATTGAGCGGCAGGAAAAAGTTGTTCCGGTACAAGATTTGATTGCCGAACAATATATTGAAGAATATATTTTGCTGCGCCACGTTATCAGCAACGATTATGATGAATTAACTACCCGCTGGGCTCCCGGCAACGAATTGTACTGGCTCTCTTCGCGCCCGGTATTTCAAAACTTTTCAACTAACGACGCGCAAACCAATATTTTGCAGTTTAGAATGCGCTCGCTGGTGAGAATGGTTGAGGTGGAGTGGGTAAAACCAATATCCCGCGGATTATGGCAGGCACAATTTATTACTATGGACTACTACCCCGGCGAGACCAGCCCGATTGTTAATATTTGGCGGGCTTATCTGCGGGTTGTGTTCACCGATGTCAACTATGCCAACCGCCGGCAGCGCGAACTTAATCCATTCGGTTTTTTGGTTTTGAATTACTCCTTGTCTTATATCGGCACGCCGGATGAGCCTGAAAGCTATCTGAACACGGCGCTGGATGCCCGCACTAAAAAATATGAATATTAGGGGCGCCGGTTATGCCTGAATGGTTTGCCCTAATCTTTCGCCACAAAGACATCAAGAGCCCAGATGTATTGGGCAAATTTCCGCTTGACGTGCAAATTGAGGCTATGCCGGAGCGCCGGTATTTGTGGACATCGCGAATTATGGTAATATGCGGAGTTTTCAGCCTTTGCATAACAATTATGCTGGCAATGACAATTTATGTGCTGTTGCCGCAAAAGGGCAGCAGCCCTTCTCTGTTTGAAGAACAAGAATACAACAGCAGCCTGCGTCCGGCAAGTCCGGCAGAAGTTTTTACGGACGCCGAAAGCATCATGACTGAAGAGGCGATTCACCGCTATATCAAATTGCGCCACGAGATTCCGCGGTCTTATGCCCAAATGGCCGCCCGCTGGAGCACGGATTCCGAATTTTATCAATTATCAACTTTGGGCGCATATCAGCAGTTTGTGTACAAAATGGATTATGACCGCATGGCGCGGCTGATGGCGCAAAAAATGATCCGCAATGTAGACATTAAATGGGTCAAACAATTAACCAAAAATCTGTGGGCGGCAGAGTTTGAAACTGTTACAACCACCCGAAACCACCCTTCTCCGGCCGTGGCTGTCTGGCGGGCATATATTCGGGTTACATTTGAAGATTTTAATCCCGATACCGACAAAAACACCTACCTGCACAATCCTCACGGCTTTAAGGTAAAGCACTACTCTGTCGGCTATGCCGGAAACGGCAGGAACTCGGAATCATACCTGCAGTCTGCCAAAGATGTTTTTGACAAGAGGCAATAAAAAAGGCTCCTGAACTCAGAAGCCTTTGGTGTTTTATTTGCCTTTGGATATTTTTCTATCCAAACGTTCCAGCTCATCAATATAAGATGATATCAGGCTCAAGCCCTTATTCCAGAATCCGGGATCTTTGGCATCAAGTCCAAACGGCTTAAGCAACACGTCATACCTCTTGACGCCGGTCTGCGATAACATATCCATATATTTTTCGGGAAAGTCTGTAACGCTGCCCTCACGATAAACCTGAAACAGCGAATTAACCAAACAATCGGCAAAAGAATAGGCATAGACATAGAACGGGCTATGGAAGAAGTGGCTGACAATCGGCCAAATTGCGCGGCTGTCATCATCAACAATCACGTGGCCGCCCAAACTGGTGCGCATTTCATCCAGCCAAATTTCTTCAATGCGTTCAGCTGAAAGTTCGCCATTTTGGCGTTCCTGATGAACGCGGGTTTCAAAACAATGAAAAGCAATCTGCCGCAATGAAGTATTAATCATATCGTTTACTTTGCCGGCAATCAGGCAAAGTTTGGCCTTATCATCATCAAGTTCTTCCAGCAAAGATTGAAAAGTCATCATCTCGGCAAAAACTGAAGCGACTTCAGCCAAAGTCATAGGCGTATCTTCATTAAGCTCGCCTTGTTTTATGCTCAGACGCATGTGGCAGCCATGCCCCAGTTCATGAGCCAAAGTAAGGACATCATTCTGTTTGCCGACAAAATTCAGCATCAGATACGGATGATATTTTTCCGGCATCGGCATGGCAAAAGCGCCGCTGCGTTTGCCGTCGCGGGGAGGCACATCTATCCAAGAATGCTGAGCATTGAAGAACGGCAAAGCCAGTTTCTGCCATTTGGGCGAAAATTTGGCATAAGCGTCCAGCACGATTTTAACGCTTTCTTCCCAGCTATAATGTTTATCATCAGAAAACGGCAGCGGGGCATTTCTATCCCAATATTGGATTTTTTTAACTCCCAGCCATTTGGCTTTGAGCTTATAGAAACGGTCAGAAATATTGGTATACTGGGCACGTACCGAACTAACCAAAGCATTAAGCGCTTTATCATCAACCTGATTATCCAGATTGCGCGAAGCAACCGGCGACTTATAGCCCCGATGATTGTCGCTGATGGCTTTATCTTTGACAATCATATTATAGATAAAAGTAAAGAGCGCAGAGTTCTCTTTGCTGACACGGTTCAGCTCCTTACTGGCTTTTTCTCTTATTTGGGCATCTTTATCCTGCAGAAGTTTGGATATCTCGGCGTCGTTATATTGTTTGCCGTCTACCGTATATACCAATTTGGCCGAGTGTTCATCATAAAGGCGGCGCCAGGCCGAGCCTGAAGTTACAGACTTATCCAAAAAGATTTCTTCCTGTTCTTCCGGCAGCTCATGAGCCTTAAAACGGCGCACCCGCTCCAAAAACGGTTTGTATTTGGCAACGTTTTTATCCTTAAGCAGAGCCTTATATTTATCGTCGGGAAGCTTGTTAATTTCTAAGGTATAAAAAATTGCCGGTTTGGCGGCCTCGGTCATTTTTTCATCAATATTTTGATAAAAAGCAACGGCGGCCTGATTTTTCATCTGCGTCACCATATTGAGGTAAGCAAAAATTCCCAAGGTATTGCCGATGATGCCGGCTTTTTCTACCATCTGCAGAGATTTGTAAAAATCTGCGGCGCTTATCTCCGCCAATCTGCCTTTATAGCTGCGAGCCAATTTTTTATTAAGATTGCAATAAGCAGCCAAATCTTTTTCAATTTTGGGGTCATCAATCCCCTGATAAAGATCTGTCAAATCCCACGCCGGCAGTTCATTCCGGCTGTTTGTCTGCTGTAATTTGG
>JBNMLW010000117.1:0-3960 GCA_050875025.1 Alphaproteobacteria bacterium | reverse complement strand
GCCACAATTGAGCTGGGCTTAAGTTTGGGCAGGCGCAGAATCTCCAGCGCGCGGGCTTTGTGCGGCAGTTTGCGAATAAAATTGCGTTCTTCCAAAGATTCGATAAGCGCATGGACGCCTGACTTTGATTTTAAACCGACCGCGTCTTTCATCTCGTCAAAAGACGGCGAACATCCGGTCTCTTTCAATACCTTATTAATGAATAACAACAACTTATATTGCTTTTCCGTGAGCATAAACAACCTCGCCAAAACATAAAATTTGTTCTAGTTTAGTTCTTTTGCCCTCAAAGTCAAGCTTTTATTTTTCGCGTTGGTTTTTCAGCACATAAGCCAGATTGAGCTGATTGCCTTTAGCGGGGGTAATATTTGTTGAATCCGTTTTGACGCCGGTCAAAAGCGCGCGGGCTTTTTCAATGCGGAGCAGGGCAATGTTAAAATTATTGATTCCCGCCGCAAGTTTTCTCTCCTCGGCATATCGGGTTCTTAAATTCCATCGGCTTTGGCGAATGTCATAAGATGTTTCAATAACCTTGCCATAAAATTCGGTTGCACTGACGGCATCTTCCGGCGCAAATTTTCCTTTATTAAGATTCTTATTCCAAGCCGCGGCAAAAATCTCCGGCGTCTTTGCGGGGTTCTGGTTGGCGCATGACATTATTGCTCCCGCCAGAGCCTTATATTGCGGATCATTGCAGTTTTCTTTGGTAATTCGCGGAAAATCTTTAACATTGTCAGCCAGTTTGTTGAAAATATTGGCATATACTTTATCATAATTGAAACTAAATAAATCTTTTTCAATTGCCGCTTTATCTTTGCCGGTCACATAGGCATTATAGGCCTTGCGGAATGCCGGAGAGGTCAAACCCTTGCCCCTGAGGTTAGGATATTTGTTGCCGTAAGTACGGACAAACTGATGCATCAGTCCGCCCGGAGTCAAGCTCATTTGATACCACCCGATATACCGGCCAGTATATGCAGTCGGATTCATTCCGGATTCAAAAACGTGGCCGATATCTTGCGCCTGAGCCTTGGCATAGTTAATGGAAATACCTTTGTATGTGCCTTTTTGAGCAGTTGCGGAAAACTCTTCCTGAGCAATGGCCAATTGCTGTTCTTCTACCAAAAGGCTGTCATTGTTATTATCCTGCTCCGGTATGACATTTATCCCGCTGGGAGCAATATTAGGATCAATCTGAGGAGCAGACGCGGTTTTGGCGGCGGCAGATTTCCCGCCCAGACTGAAAGCCAAAGCTAATCCGAGTGTTTTTGCCCGTTCTTTAATTTGCTCAATCCGCTCTTTCGGTGTCATTTTCCGCCTCTTATGTTGCCTTTCATACTTCTTTAATGACAATATAACGCAAAATGGAGTCCATTTCCAGAAAAAACACGTTTTTTATTGAAAAAATATTTGCTTTGTTTATAGTCTAACTAATTGCGTTTAAAATTACAAAAACTAGGAAATAAAAATGACTATAGAGACCAGTGTTCACAGAGAATCCCGTTTGGCTAAGCTGAAAAATTTGCAAGAGCAGGGCTACAACCCGTACCCGTATCGTTTTTGTCCGGATGCTTTTGCTGCAGATTTGCAGGAAAAATACCAAGATTTGGAAGCCGGAGTTGATACCGAGGACAGGGTTACCGTTGCCGGCCGCGCCATGGCTGTCCGCAATAACGGCATGTTTATTGATATTAAAGATATCAGCGGCAAGATTCAGGCTTTTTGCCACAAAAATCATTTGCCGGAGGCCGATCTGGAACGCTTAAAATCTCTGGATGTCGGCGATATCGTCGGCGTTTCCGGCTATATCCGCCGCACTCCGCGCGGAGAGCTCTCGATTGCCGCCGAGCATTTTGACATCATTTCCAAATCGTTGCAGCCGCTGCCGGAAAAATTCCATGGCCTGACGGATATGGAGGCGCGTTATCGCCAGCGTTATGTTGACTTTATCATTAACGACGACAGCCGCGAAATTTTCAAAAAACGCTGCCAAATTACCTCGGCTATCCGCCGCTGGTTTGAGGATCATCGCTTTTTGGAGGTAGAAACTCCGATTCTTCACACCATCATGGGCGGCGCCAATGCCAAACCGTTCATCACTCACCACAATGCTCTGGATATGGACTTGTATTTGCGCGTTGCTCCGGAACTGTTCCTCAAACGTTTGGTTGTCGGCGGTTTTGACCGGGTTTTTGAGATTGGGCGCAACTTCCGCAACGAGGGTATTGATAAAAGCCATAACCCGGAGTTTACCGGTTTGGAAGCATATCAAGCCTACGCGGATTATAATGATATGGCTGATTTGTTTGCCGATTTGATTCCTTATGTTGCCGAAAAAGTCCTTGGCAGCAAGATAATTAAGATTGGCGGGGAAGAAGTTGATTTATCCAAAGGTTTTGCCCGCAAATCTATTGTAGATTTGTGCAAAGAATACGCCGGTATAGATTTGCTGCAGGCTCAAGATGTTGCCGAGGCCAAAGCCATGGCCAAGTCAGCCGGCATAGATGCTGATGAGTGCACCTGCTGGGGCAAGGTTGTGCAAAAAGTATTTGATGAGAAAGTCGAAGCGCACCTGATACAGCCGACTTTGGTAATGGATATGCCGCGCGATGTTTCTCCGCTGGCCAAAACTCACCGCAGCAATCCGCGTCTGGTTGAGCATTTTGACGCTTATATCGGCGGTATGGAAATTGGCTGCGCTTATTCTGAGTTGTCTAACCCGCTGGAGCAAAAAGAGCGTTTTGATGCTCAGGTAGCCGAGCGCGATGCTGGCGATGACGAGGCGCAAATGCTGGATGAAGATTATGTTGTTGCTCTGGAAAATGGCCTGCCGCCGACCGGTGGTATGGGTATGGGTATTGACCGTTTGGCCATTTTGTTGACCGGCGCTGACAACATCCGCGATGTTATTGCTTTTCCGATTATGCGCAAAAGAGATTAATCGTGGTTGTTCCCTCTGCTAAAAAGTCTATATATGTAAGCCGGCTGTTAGTTGCAGCCGGCCTCTTCATCGGAGGGGCATCTTTATATTTGCATTTAGACCGTCTGCCGGATTCTCAAGCCAATCTCAATTCTGAAGGGATAGACATTGTTTTTGCGGAAGAGCTGGACGAACCCAAGCTTTCGTTTGCCGAATATTGCCGGCGCAATCCGGTCAGCACCTGTTGGGATAACCGGCAGGCAACAGATTTTTTGTATGACAGCGATGACGAACAGATAGCCGTCATTAAATCAGAGCAGTTTGTGCCTGAATTGTATGAGGCCGAACTGGCCGAAAAGAGCGCTTTTGCCAAACGTGTTGCCGAGCTTCTCAAGTTAGATGTCGAGTCGCCGCAAAACCTGCATTGCGAAGAAAAATATGCCGAGCTGCAAAGACTCAATCCGGATATTCTGGAACAGCTTTATGAGGAAGAGCTTCCGGATGATGTGATAGAAAATAAAACGCCGCATAATTCCAAACTGGCGGAGTTGAATGTCGTTCCGGCGCACAAACCGCCTTATTTTGGTGATAAGCCGGTTTTGGCGGTGGTAATAGATGATATGGGCATCAGCCTCAAGCGTACGGCGGATATTGCCTCATTGCACGCGCCGCTTACGGTATCATTTTTAACTTATGGCCGCAAGCTTGATGAGCAGGTGGCAAACTCCCGCCGTGCCGGGCAGGAGGTTATGATTCATGTGCCGATGGAGGCGCAAAAAGCGGTGGATACCGCGCCTGATGTGCTCACTACTCAGATGAGTACCGAAGAAATCCAACGCAATCTCAAAGTGATGCTTGGCAAATTTCAGGGCGTTAGCGGCATTAATAACCACATGGGCAGCCGCCTGACAGAAGATAAAGCAAGAATGTTGGCGGTTATGGCGGTTTTGAAAGAGCAGGGGCTGTTTTTCTTGGATTCCAAAACTTCGCCCAAGTCGGCAGCTGAAGATGCCGCCAAAGAGAGCGGGATTGCTTATGCG
>JBNMLW010000116.1:0-3971 GCA_050875025.1 Alphaproteobacteria bacterium | reverse complement strand
TTTGGCGACAATTGCCGTGGTGCGCATGATAAAATTCTCCTTTGTTTAATGGGTTGATTGTAGCTGAAAAAGGTTAAAATTTGGTGTTTTGGCAGTGGGGTTTAGGCTTTTGTTAAAACTATTATGCTAGAGCTTAAGGCAGCGAGGAAGAGATAATGATTTTTTCTAAATGGGCAAATGCCGCCAAGGTCTATTTTGACCGCCGAATGATTGCAATGCTGCTGTTAGGATTCTCCAGCGGATTCCCATATCTGTTGGTATTTGGTACCTTCAGCTTGTGGCTTAAAGACGCCGGAGTTTCTTTGGCGGCAATCGGCTTGTTCTCTTTGGCTAAGGCTCCGTATAGTCTGAAATGGATGTGGTCGCCGATTGTGGATAGGGTGAGGCTGCCTTTGTTTTGCCGGTTGGGACGCCGCCGCGGTTGGGCTTTGTTTGCGCAAATCGGGCTGCTGCTGGCGCTGCTGGGTATGTCTTCAACCAATCCGGCGCTGCATCCGTGGCACATGGCGATATTTGCCTTTTTGACGGTAGTGGCCTCGGCAACGCAAGATATTGTTTTGGATGCGTACAGAATCGAAAGTTTCAGTAACCGCGAGCAAGGCGCCGGGGTGGCGGTGTTTGTGCTTGGATACCGGTTCGGAACCATATTTTCCGGCGCCGGCGCGCTGTTTATGGCGGCGGTAATGAGCTGGGAAAATGTCTATAAAATTATGTCGCTCGGGGCACTGGTGGGAATTATAACCATTTTGTGTTCGCATGAACGGGAAGACAGCTGCGAAAAAGCGCCTCGGGAAAAGAAAAAAATTGTTGTCCGTGTTGCCGAGTTTATGAAAAAATCAGTTTACAGCCCGCTGGTCGATTTTACTAAGCATCCGCACTGGATAATGATTTTGGCATTTGTATTTCTATATCGTATGAGCGATGCTTATCTGGCGCCGATGGCATATCCTTTTTATGATGATATGGGGTTCAGCAAGATGGAGATTGCCACCATAATCAAAGTATATGGAGTGATTGCCACTATCGGCGGAACGCTGTTAGGCGGGCTGTTGGTCAGCCGTTTCGGTATTGTCAAATCTCTTTTGTGGTGCGGCATTTTGCAGGGATTAACTAATCTGGTGTTTGTTTGGCAGGCGTGTGCCGGGCACAATATTTATGTGCTGATGCTTTCTATATCGCTGGATAATGTTTCCGGCGGTATGGGAACAGCCGCTTTTGTGGCGTATCTGTCTTCCTTGTGCAGCGTGGCATATACTGCAACGCAGTATGCTCTGCTCAGTTCGTTTATGAGCCTGGCGCGAGATGTCTTTGCCGCGACTTCTGGTTTTGTGGCAGCGGTGGTTTCGTGGCCGGTATTCTTTGTTCTAACGGCGCTGATGGTGATTCCGTCATTGTTGATACTGCTGTATCTGGTGCACAAACGCTCGTTTAAGGAAGCTTAAACCTTGTAGGGCAGGCGGCCGTAGATATATTCGCTCAGGCAGTTGGGCAAGATTGAGCCCAGCCAGGAAACAAGCCGCATCTGCCAGGGAAAAGCAATCAGCCCGGTGTTGCGTTCCAATCCGCGGGCAATAATTTCAGCGGCTTGGGGAGCTTCCATAAAATATGGCATCGGGCAGGTGTTTTTTTCGGTAATGCGGGAACGGACAAATCCGGGACAAATTACGCTGACGTTTATTCCCTGGTTCTTCAGCGACATCCGCAGAGCCTCGCCCCAGGCTTTGACACAAGCTTTGCTGGCGCTGTATGACGGGCAGGGCATCAGTCCGTGGTAGCCGGCAATGGAGCTGGTGATAGCAATGGTGCGGCAATAGCGTTCGCGGTGGTCGCTGAAAATTTCGATAGCCGGCAAAACCGTGTTAACCACGCCCATGACATTTGTTTCAAAAGTATTATATACGTTTTCTGCCGTTTCGGTTCCGGTAGAAACGCCGGCATTAGCAAAAACCAGATTGAGCGGCGCGGTTTTTTCGCATGATTTAATCCAGGCGGCAACAGCTTTGCGGTCTGTTACGTCTAAGATATGAGCATGGACTTTGGCTTTGAACTTGCGGCAGGCGGCGGCAACATCTTTGAGCCGTTGTTCATTGCGTCCGCAGATAAAAATGTTTTCTGCTCCGCGGGCGGCATAATATAGCGCTAAAGCTTCGCCAATGCCGCTGGAAGCGCCGGTGATGAGGATATTTTTGAATTGTGTCATATTAAATTCCTTGATGGTAAAAACTTTTTAAATATTTGTGGTTACAATGAGAGCAAACCTAAAAAGGAGTATTGTTTTGACTATAGCAAGCATGACCGGATTTGCAAGGGTTTCCGGCAAATTACAGACAGAAATAAGCGATATAGACTGGACCTTTGAAATTAAAAGCGTTAACGGGAAGTCTTTGGATATTAAGGTCAAATTGCCGCCGGCGTATGAAGACATGAGTTTTGAGCTCAAAAAGATTGCGACGCAGTATCTGCAGCGCGGGAGTGTGAGCGTTGGTCTGGATATAAACCGTTCCGGTGCAGATGCCGGCGTGCAAATTAATGAACCGTTGCTGAAGGCTTTGTTGGACAAAGCACTGGAAGTGTATGCGGCTGATCCGGAGCGGATTGCTAAGCCGAGCGCCGGAGAAATTTTGAGGTTTTCCGGGGTGATAGAACCAGCGGCGATATCGCCGGCTGATGATGAATTGTTGCGGCAGAATTTGCAGGAAGGGTTTGCAAAACTTTGCCAAAATCTGCAAGCCGACCGACAGGCCGAAGGCGCCAAAATCGGGCAAGCATTGCGGGATATTTTGCAAAAGATTTCTAATGTGGCGCAGCAGGTTGAAGTTATTGCCAATGAACTGCCTTTGAAGGTTAAAGAAAAGTTGGAGAACCAAATTAAACAATGGGTTAACCTGGCGGATATGAGCGAGGAGCGCTTGGCTCAGGAAGTGGTGTTTTATGTTACCAAGGCAGATATTCGGGAAGAGGTTGATCGTTTGAAAGCCCATATTAAAACCGCATCTCAATTATTAAACAGCTCAGAGGCGGTGGGGCGTCGTTTGGACTTTTTGTGTCAGGAACTTAACCGCGAGGCTAATACTACCTGCTCCAAGTCTACCGATGCGGCCTTGACCAATTTGGGAATGGAACTCAAGGCTTTGATTGAGCAATTCCGCGAGCAAGTACAAAACATAGAGTAAAGGATAATCGGCATGAATGAAATTATCAATCGTTTGAAAAAAGTCCGCAAAGGCGCAATGTTTATTATTGAGGCGCCTTCGGGAACCGGCAAAGGCACAGTTATTAAAGAGCTTTTGAAAAGCGATCCTAATATTAAGTTTTCGGTCTCGGTAACTACGCGTCCGCCACGGGTCGGCGAGGTTGACGGAGTTGATTATTACTTTGTTACCGATGAACAATATAATGAGTTTTTGGAACAAGACGCTTTTTATGAATATGTTGATTCCCAATATGGCTCCCGCTATGGAACTCTGCGTTCGGAAGTGGACAGCTTTATCAATGTCGGCCAAGATGTTATGTTTGATATGGACTGGGCCGGCGCCCGCCAAATGAAGAAAAAGGCCGGCAGTGATGTGGTAACAATTTACTTACTTCCGCCTTCAATCAAGGAATTGCGCCGCCGTTTGGAAAACCGCGGCACCGACTCTCAAGAGGTTATTGAAAAACGCATGAGCATTATCCTTGATAAGGTCAGCCATTGGGATGAGTTTGATTATGTAATTGTCAATGTCGACCTGCAAGAAACCGTAACCAAAATTCAAAAAATCATTTCCGGCGAGCGTATGAGGCGCGTCCGCCAAGTTGGTTTGAAGAAGTTTGTTAGTGAGTTGATAAGGGAGGCCAAAAGCTAGGCAAACAGGTGAGGTTGGATAGTGGTGTAGATAGAGCAATTTTACGGTGACAGAAAATGCTCACGTACGCTTTTAGTACGCTCCGCTTTTCTGCACCTAGAAATTACTCTATCTACACCACTATCC
>JBNMLW010000115.1:0-4044 GCA_050875025.1 Alphaproteobacteria bacterium | reverse complement strand
CGAGGAATTGCCCGAAGACTTTTATGATATCTTTTTGACTGACGAGAAATTTCATCCGACCGGACAAATTGCGTTGGACAAATTGCTGCGCGCCAAACCAGGAGAAACATTGTTTGACGTTATGGACGGCGAGATTGTGCCGATTGACGTGCTGACCGACCAGGAAGAGGTTGCCCACATGTTTCGCGAATATGGCTGGCGTTCGGCAATGGTGGTAGATAAAAAGAACCATCTTATCGGCGTGATTACGATTAATGATGTGGTAGATGTTATTCATGAAGAGGTTTCCGAAGATATCATGCACTTGTCGGGAACCGAAGAAGGCGATGTTTACCGCTCAGTATTCTCAATCTTTAAGTCACGGGTTATGTGGCTGATTACCAATCTGTTTGCCACAATTATTGCTGCGTCGGTGGTTAAGGGTTTTCAAGATGTGATTGCCCAGATTTCGGTGCTGGCGGTTTTGATGCCGATTGTTGCCTCGATGGGCGGAACAACCGGGCAGCAGACTTTGGCGGTGGTAGTACGGGCGATTGCAACCAAAGAGCTGACGTCTTCTAATACGGCGCGCACGATTATGAAAGAATTTTTGGTAGGGGTTTCCAACGGGTTGTTGTTTGCCTGCCTAATCGGCATAATCACTCATTTCTGGTTTCCGGATTACAATGTTATCAGCTTTGTTATTGCCGTTGCCATGCTGATAAACTTGAGTATTGCCAGCTTGGCCGGAATATTGATTCCGCTGATTATGACCCGTCTGAAGGCCGATCCGGCGGTTTCCTCCGGCATATTTTTGATTGCAATAACCGATTCCGGCGGATTTTTTGTCTTTTTGGGCCTGGCCAAGATGTTTTTGCTGTAGGTTATGTTCATATCTTGCAGTTAACGCTTGGGGTTTGATAATTTTACCGGTATAATCTCATTGTTTTTGGGAATTTGGAGACAGTCAGGTGTTGTTTGGTTTAGGCGTGGCGGTGATTGCAATATTGGCAGACCAGCTCAGTAAGTATTATATTTTGCACGAGGTTTTGGGCTCTTGGGCGGTGATTAATATTGCTCCGGTGTTTAATCTGGTCAGAGCATGGAATACCGGCGTCAGCTTTTCGATGTTTAATAATTACGGCAGCCTCGGGGTTTGGCTGCTTTCCGGCATGGCATTGCTGATTGTGGCATTTCTGCTGACATGGCTCAAAAATGAAAAAAGCCGGCTGGCGCAAGCGGCGCTCGGGTTGATTATCGGCGGAGCTTTGGGCAATGTGATTGATCGGGTGCGTCTGGGAGCGGTGTTTGACTTTTTGGACTTTCATATCGGCGAGAGCCATTGGCCGGCATTTAATGCCGCCGACAGCTTTATCTGCATCGGTGCCGGTATTTTGATTTTGCAAAGTGTTTTCAACCATTTGAAAAAGAAGGAACAGTAAATGAAAAAACTGATTTTGAGCCTGATGGCTGTGGCAGCGCTCAGCGCCTGCGGAACTTTGACTAAAGAAAAACTCGGTTTGGGCAAAGATGTTCCCAATGAGACTTTGGTTACGCCGCGCAAGCCTTTGTCGCTGCCGCCGGAGTATGACCTGCGTCCGGTTAATGATGCTCAGAGCGCAGAGACTGAGGAAAATATCTAGGTGCTGATGTTTAGAAAAGGCAAATATATATTAGGGCTCGGGTTGGCTTTGCTGTTTGGGGGCAGGGCTGATGCCGGGCTTTTTGATGCTCAGGAGTTTTATCTGGACAACGGGCTGCGGGTGATTGTGGCCGAAAATCACCGGGTTCCGATTATCAAACACATGGTGTGGTATAAATCCGGCGCGGCTGATGAGATGGTCGGCAAAGGCGGATCTGCCCACCTGCTGGAACATCTGATGTTTCGGGGTACCAAAGAGGTTAAGGGGCAGGAGTTTAACCGCTTGATGGAAACCAACGGGGCGGAGAGCAATGCTTTTACCGGCCAGGATATGACGGCATATCATCAGCTGCTAGATATCAGCCGTTTGGAGCTGGCGATGTTTCTGGAAGCGGATCGAATGCGCGGGCTACAAGTCAGCGATAAAGATTTTGCCGCCGAGCGGGATATTGTGTTTCAGGAACGCAAAGAGCGGGTGGATAATAATCCGGCCGGCAGATTCCGCGAGGCCGTGAGCCGCGCGCTGTGGCAGGAACATCCTTATGGGCGTCCGGTGAGCGGAACTGATGCGGAAATTATGAATTTGCAAAAATCCGATATTGAGGATTATTACCGGCGTTACTATGCTCCGAATAATGCGGTTTTGGTACTGGCCGGGGATATTGACCTGCCGATGGCTAAAAAACTGGCACAGAAATATTATGGCGGGATAAAAGCGGCAGAGGCTTTGCCACAGGGCGGTTTTGCTGAACTTAAGTCGGATTTTAAGGCTGTGATTGATATGAGCGAGCCGGAGGTTCAGGGGTATAGAGTTTTGCGCCTGTACGCGGCGCCTTCTTATACAGTTGAGCAGGATGATGCCTATAATCTGCAGGTGCTGGCAGAATATCTTGGCGGCGGCGAGACCTCAAAATTGTATAAGAAACTGGTTTTGCAAAAGAAAAAAGCTTTAGCGGTAAATGCTGATTATAATCCGGTTTCGTGCAGCTACGGGCAGTTTTCCGTATCGGCAATTCCGGCGGCCGGAGTATCTCCGGAAGAATTGCTGGCGGAAATAGATGCCGGTTGGAAAGAGGCTTTGGCGGAATTGAATATTGACGAGCTGGAAAAAGTAAAGCAGAAAATGTTGGCCGGGTTGGTTTATTTGCGCGATAATCCTGAAGATGCGGCCTATATTGCCGGCTCTATGGCGGTTGCCGGCGCGGATTTGTCAACGATTGAAGGAATTGAGCAAAAGATAAAATCCGTGCAATATGCCGATGTCCGCAAGGCCGCGGAAAAAATGACAACTCATGCGCCGCAAGTGACGGGGATTTTGCGCCCGAAAGGAGGGTTTGATGCATAGGGCTCCCAGATATCGCCGCCATGGCTGGCACAAAGGGCTGCTGGTGATTGTTATAGCTGCAGCGGCATGGCTGATATATGCCAATTGGCCGTTGTGGAAACGCTTTTCGCCGCAAGATTTGATAACCGATTCAGAGCTGAAAGAGAAAGTATTGGCTTTGCCGGTGCAGGAAATAACCGCTCCGGCAAGCAAACTGAAGGCATATCTGCTGGAAGACAAAACTAATCCGATTATAAGCTTGAACTTTGTCTTTAGGAATGCCGGATATGCCAGTGACAACGCGGACGAACAAGGAATTGCCCAAATGGCGGCGGCGCTGCTGACTGAGGGCGCCGGGCAGTATTCGGAGCAAGAACTTAAAGAAGAATTGGAAACACACGCAATAAAGGTTTCTTTTGCCGCACAAAAAGATGATTTTGCCGGCTCGATGCTGTCAACATCGGCCAATTTGGATAAGGCGGCGGAATTTTTGCGGCTGATGTTGAGTTCTCCGCGGTTTGATGAAACTGATATTGCCAGAGTGCGGGCACAAATGCTGGAGGCGTTGCGGAGGCAGAGCGAGAATCCGGCGCGCGTTTTGGAGCTGGAGTTTGCTCAAGAACTTTACGGAACTCATCCGTATTCCCGCAATCCGCTGGGGCAGGCTGAAGATATCAAAAAAATAACCGCCGCTGATTTGCACAAATTTGTTATGGATAATTTCAGCCGCAATAATCTGATAATCGGCGTTGCCGGCAAGGTTTCTGCAAGTGAGGCAGAAACGCTGATTGATAAGATTTTTGCCGGTTTGCCGCAAAGCGGACAGATTAATTTTGTGCGCAATGCCGAGGTTAAGTTTGACGGACGCGCCAAAAAAATCAGCAAAAACAGCGGACAAAATATGTTTATGGGAGCAATGCGCGGCGTGGGGCGCAATGATGCGGATTTTTATCCGTTGTATGTGGCCAACTATATTTGGGGCGGCGCCGGCCTGACCTCCAGATTATCTCAGCAAATACGTGAAAAAAATGCGCTGACTTATGGGATTTATTCGTATTTGGGCGTGGATGACAAATCTCCGCTGTTGGTGGCTGCGTTT
>JBNMLW010000114.1:0-4051 GCA_050875025.1 Alphaproteobacteria bacterium | reverse complement strand
TTGCGAAGGTGTCCCACCCGATCCCATTCCGAACTCGGCCGTTAAACCCTTTAGCGCTGATGGTACTTCGTCTTAAGGCGCGGGAGAGTAAGTCGTCGCCAGATCTTCCAAACATATCCGTCTCCCTTGTTTATGTTTGTTATATGTGTTGCACCCATTGCTCAGCAATGGGTGTTCCTTTTTATTACATGCTTTACTCCACACCACACACACAGTCTACTTTGGATATCTGTTGTCCCTTCCGAACTCCGCACTCCCGCCTTGTAATACCTTTATCATCTATAATTACCGGCTAAAACTCAACATATATACTTTAATCCTGCTTAATATACTCAATTTTTAATTGATTTAATATGGACTTGTTGCCGACTCCTTTTATTAAACACAATGAATATTCAGCCAAATTTCACATAGTTGTATAAAATTTGCAATAACGATATCTTTTTAGTTGCAATTATAAAAAAATTCTCTAATATGCAACAAAGGTTGTATATTAGAGATAATGTTACTAATGGTAAATAGGAAGCGAATATGCAGGACGACACAATTCCGCTAACAAGCGAACAAAAGAAAAATATCGGACAGCGCATTAGGCAAGTGCGCATGGATAAAAACTACACCATCGAAGAATTGGCTGAAAAGATTCAGATGCCGGTCGAGTCGCTGCGCCGGATGGAAGATGGTGATTTTGAGCTGTACCGCGACAATATCTCTAAGGTCAATATTTTATTGTCTTAGCCAGTAAAACAGCAGTTTGCAACTTGTTATACTCATTAGGTTGAGTTTCCATAAATTCTTTTTCCATATTCAAAGCCAAAATTATTGGCTGTTTATTGGCGATTTCTCTTCCTAAAACTATACTGTCACGATGTTTTAGCAGGTTTGCGCGTACAAGCTCAAGATCATTGATATACTTTTTCAGCAGACCGTTTCTTTGTCCGTATGCTGAAGTAAAATGCCGAATAGTCAGTAATGAGAGAGCAACCAACCCAATACACCACAATGATACTGTTGCCGCCATTATTACAACACTGAATATAATCAGCAGTGTTGCTGCGGCCTTACTGAGCAAGTTTATCCAAAATCCTTTGAACGGACGCAATAAGGTGAATATTCCGGCGCCTAAAGTTATTGTTGTGCATGCCAGAACAATAAATGTAAGACTGCTGTTTACCGCTAGCGCCGCAATAAAGACCTCGCTTAAAATCAGCATTCCGAAACTGAAAAATAAATATCCGCTGTTAAGTTTTAATAGAAATGCGCGTATTGTCCGGTGTAAATCTTTTTCAATCTGCTTGGCTGCGCGTTGAAACTTCAACAAATTATTTTTGTTAACATTGAGCACCAACTCCCCATTGGTAAACAAGGCATTTACTGCTTTTTGTTCAAGCCGGCTCAAAGATTTAAGGTTATCTGTACGTTTAATCAGTAACACGGTGTTATCGGCCTGCTGAATATCAATAATATTTCTTTGGTATAGTTCCAACAGAAACGCGGCAAAAGATTTGGCATCAAAATTATTATATGCCAAATAACGCATTATTATCGCCGATTTTTTGAGGGTAAATTTCAGCTGTCCTTTATTTTTTTGAATATATTTCCATGATGCGGAAAACGACAGCAAAATTGCCATAAAAGCCACTATACTTATATATATGTCGCCATATTCATTAAAATATCTGTCAAATCTTTGGCTCCAACTTGTCGGTGCTAACAAATCTTCTGGCAACGAGAGCACAATATGCAGGCTCTCACCGATAAAGAGCGGGCGCTCCGATACAAAATTCCATACTGTCGGTTCTGTACTGATAATTGCGGCATCGTTCGTGCTCAGATTCTTATAGTGTCCGACAAAAGCGGCTTGTCCCAGAGGTTTGCCGCCCGCCGGCAGTCTGACAGACGCGCCGACCCGCGCAATAACCAGATTCCAGCGGCTTCCCGTAACGTCCCAATATAGCTCCCTAAAGTTTCCATAGTCCCATATCAGATTATCTGCCAAATATTCAAATTTATAGGTATAAACTCCGGCATCTAAATCATAGTCTTGTTGCGGAACAAACAGCAAACTGTCTGTCGTTTCTATTGATTTATAAGGAATGTCCTGTCCGTTTGCCGATACATTGATAAGCGTATAATCAACTTTCTGCCGTTCTTTGGTGCGAGAAACTATATAGCGTGGTAGGGTAAGAGTTAAACCCTTCTTAAGTTTTTGATTGTTAGCCACAATTACTATGGTTTCGCTTATTTTAATTTTGCCGTCAGAAATGATATCAAGCTCGCTCATCAGGTATGGAATATGCTCTTTTGCCGGCACCAAAACTTCTTGGTTAGTAGGCGGTAGAGTGGTTTTTATAACCGGAAAATCTGGCTTGCTCCATTCTTGGCGCTGTATTTCGGAGGTATCTTCTGGCATTGGGGTGCCGATATCTTGACGCTGAGCAGCCTTATCCTGATTCTCCAAACGCTTTAAGGCATCTTCGTATATTTTTTGAAAGGTGGTTTTTTGCGCCTCGGTTTGTGCTTGCATAGCTTCTTGGCTGGGAATTACTGAGGAGTTGACAAAAGATACTTCATCAAGCGGCTGCATAAGTACATTGGGAATGCGCTCCGCCAAGATATCTTCCATTTCATCTGCTGAAATATCTTTTACTTCCAAATTAGATTGCTGTGGTATTTCGGCCTTAGGCATCTGTGCCTGATCCAAAACTTCCGTAAGTTTGGCCTGCGCTATTGATAGGGATAAGCAGCTGAAACAAATTGCAAGAAAAATTTTTTTCATAAAATGCACCTTTGTTAATAAATAAAATATATTTGTAGTATAAACTTAAGTTATTAAAAAGTTATAAAATTTACATCGTAAGGAGTTTTTCTCATGACTAACATAGCTGCAATTATTCTCGGCGCTGGCAAAGGAACTCGTATGAAGTCAAGCTTGCCGAAGGTTCTTATGCCTGTAGACGGCAAACCGATGATTCGCCATATTATTGATACTTTGGAGGAGCTGAAGGTTGACAAGATTGTTACTGTGATAGCTCCGGATGGCGATTTGGTCAAAAAAGAAGTTGCTCCATACCCGACCTGCGTTCAGGAAAAACAGTTGGGAACCGGCCACGCTGTTTGTTCCGCTCGAGCCGAACTTTGCGGATATAAGGGAGATATTCTGGTCATTTTCGGCGATCAGCCGCTGTATACCAAAGATACCATCAAAAAGTTGCTCAAAAAACGCGCCGAAGGGTTCTCAGTTGTTTGCCTGGGCTTCCGTCCTGAAGATCCCGCTCGCTATGGGCGCTTGATTATGAATAAAGGTAATTTGGAACGTATTGTCGAATATAAAGATGCAACTGATGAAGAAAAAGCTATCAATTTCTGCAATTCAGGCATGATGTGCTTTGATGGCGAAAAATTATTTGAAATTTTGGGAGCCATCAGTAATGACAATGCCGCCGGCGAGTATTATCTTACAGATGCGGTTGAAGTTGCTCTCCGCATGGGGCTTAAGTGCAGTGCAGTTGAGTGTCCGGTAGAAGAAGCCTCTGCCGCCAATACGCTTGAAGAATTGGCATATTTGGAAGAATTAGTTAAGAAAAGAAAGGCAAAAAAAGCAAAATAATGTCTTTTATCAAATATCATTGGTTCGGCCTGCTGACCGGTCTTGTCATATCCTTTTTTATGGGATTGTTCATTTTGGTGCTGCTTTCTCCGCGCGCAGATGAGCAAAAAAGGGGCTTTATTCCTTGTACTGAAAATATGGCCGAACAGATTTTGGCTTGCGAAAACAATAAAATTATCTGCTTGCTTAAAGCTGTTGTCGGCAATAGTTGGTGCGATGCCAAGGTTGTAGGGCGCGGAATAAAGAAGTGGATTTCCGGCGAACAAAAAGCTCCGTGGAGCAATTATATATTTATTCCGGAACTTCCATCAAACCATTTTTTTGATTCAGAGGCCGGAGCCGAATACCTGAAACAACACCCCAATACCAAGGCAGAAATGCAAAAGTTGCAGAAATTAAATGAGGAATTGGAAAATGCAGAAGAATCAGAACTCCAAATTA
>JBNMLW010000113.1:0-4082 GCA_050875025.1 Alphaproteobacteria bacterium | reverse complement strand
GTATAAAGTTATCGCAATTTGTTATCACAAAGCTGAATGTTTATTTAAAAACTAGACACAGCTGTCTTTGCAGCAATTTTATTAATCGTTTATTGTCATCCTCGGGCTCTTTTTTTATTGTCATCCTCGAGCTCGACCCGAGGATGACAGGTACGGTAAAACTTCTCAACTAAAGCTCAAGAATGGCAGGGCATAAGGATTGAATCAATCCACTTTTAGTCACCCCTCTCTGCAACAAAAAAGCCTGCACAGCGTGCAGGCTTTTCATAACTCTGGAACTAATCCTAGAAAGTATAACGGAAACCGCCATAATATTCGTGGGCGTTAACATCAGCCTTTTCAATAGTGCCCATATCAACATAACGATAACCCATATCAAAGTTCAGGCAGCGGTTCAGACGCAAAGACAAACCGGCGCCAATCTGCCATGTGAAGTTATCTTTATCAAAAGTCTCTTTGGTACCAATAACGGTCGGAATATCCTGGTTAGAAAGTTCAACTCTGGTAACACCAAGACCACCCATGAAATAAGGGCTAATCCAGTAGTTCGGCATAATATCCAAATAAGCGTTAGCCATAAATGAATCGGTTTCAATAGAGGTCTTATGACCGCCTACAAGACCGGTGTACTCATCGTCATCATCGTCACGATATACATACTCGCCTTCAACACGGAAGTATTTATATTTGTAACCCAAAGCACCGGAAATATTCCAAACGCCGTTAAAATCAAATTTCGCTGTGGTTGCAGCATTATCTTTATCTGAGTTCATGTTATAATCTGTATAACCGCCGCGGACAGCAATATAAAAACCGTCACGAGCCTCAGCAGTAGCGGCAACGGCCATTGTCAGTACCAAAGCAGAGGCAACTGTTGCAAAAGTCTTATTCATTTAAGAGTCTCCAAATCTAAATTTTGTTAATTTTGTCCAAGAGTTAACATAACCCCTGAAAAATTTCAAGCATTATTTTTATTATTTGCCTACAATATAAACGCATAATTATTATTGAAGTCTTAACAGCGCCGAAATATCCGCTGTTTATATGCCGATTTTCGCAAAATTATTGCTCTAAACCGGCAATTGAGATTAACCAACGGCCAATCAACATTCTTGCAAACTAAAAATAAAGACTATATACTGCCTCATAAATTGACAATCTGAGGAGATTTGTAATGAACCGTATTTCCCAAATTTTAGCCGCCTGCACCATAGCTCTCTACAGCAGCAGCGCCTTGGCGCAGAACGCCGCCAACTCTACCTGGCAGCCCAACCCTGACCACACGGTAGTTCTGGATGAAATCAGTTCGGCAATCGGCCCCTCGGCACTCAAAAACATCACTGATGCCGAACAGGTTTTTTGCTATCAAATCGCCAACAAACCCGATAACTATACAGGTTATACACTGGACGGCATGGCGCTGGTCGGTTTTTGCGGAATTATCAATAACGAACTCAAAACTATGATAACATCCGAAATGTTTATGAACCCTGACAACATTGTTTTTGATGTTACCGAAAATTGCGTTATCAATCCGCAGCTTATGCTCAGATTCGTCCGCGGCGTGGATTCGACTGATGTTTTGTTCTCCAGCCCCTGCCACGCGTTTGCCATCTTTTATGGCGGCAAAGTCAATGCTTTTAACGCCAAACCGGCAGCGCCGATTATTGATGCCCTTATCAAACCGCTGATTAAAGGCAAGATAGACTTTGCATCGCCGGCTTTGCTCAACCAGCTTTTGCCGGTCGGCATTGCACAGAACGATTCGCAAAAAGAACTCCTCAACAAACAAAATGAGCCGGTGCGCAACTGGCAGGCCGGCGAACAGCAAAAAGCCGCTGCCCGCAAAGGCTGGAACAAACTAAAATCTAAATAATATGCCGCAAATAATTGCCTACCAGGGAATAGCCGGCGCCTATTCTTTTATTGCCGCCGGCAAGATGTTTCCCCATGCTCAATACCTGCCCTGTTTCAGCTTTGCCGATGCTTTTTCGGCCGTGCAAAACGGTATGGCTGATTACGCCGTTATCCCGATTGAAAATTCTACTGCCGGACAAGTAACCGAATCTCAATTACTGATGGAAAGCACTAACCTTAAAACAGTCGCCGAATACTATCTGCGGATTGAACACCAGCTGATTGGGCTGAAAGGCAGCAAATTATCCGATATCAAAACCGTAATCTCTCACCCGCAAGCTCTGGCGCAATGCAGCAATTTTATCAACCGGCACCACTTACGGCAGATAATCGGCGCCGATACTGCCGGCTCTTGTCCGGAAATCTCTGCCCGCGGCGACGTCAGCCTGGCGGCAATTGCCTCCCGAACAGCAGCACAAATTTATGATTTGGAAATTTTAGCCGAGAATATAGAAGACAATCCCGACAACACTACGCGTTTTTTGGTTTTGGCGCGCTAACGCCGCAAATCAGAGCTCCTCAGACGCAAGTCTGGCAATAGATTCGTCAATCATTGCAGATTGAGTTTTGGCGTCAAGCTTGTGGCTCAATACCGCCTTGACCGCCGCAACCGTGCGTTCGGCAACTTGCGCCGAAATCTCTTTAGCCGCGCCGTCCTGCGCTGATTTTATTCTGGCTTTGGCATCGCGGCTTCTGATTTCCATATCTTTTTCCAGCTTTGCCATTTGCTCTTTGCGCATCAGATTAACCTCACGCTCGGAGCGGGCCAAAATCTCTTGAGCCTCTTGTTTGGCGCGGCGGGATTTACGTTCATACTCCGCCAAAAGTTTTTGCGCCTCTTCCTTAAGATTAGAGGCATCTTCAATCCGTTTGCCGATAAGGTTGGCGCGTTTGCACAGCATCTTGCGCCCCAATTTGCAAATCGGCCGCATCAGCCCGAAAAACACCAGCATAAACGAAACGGCAACCCAAAATTCCGCGCTCTGATAAAACGGCTCGGAATGAGCCAACCCTTGCGCCGTATTTTCAATCGCATTCACAACCGTGCCGGCGGCATTCAGCACGGCATTTTGCGTTGCGTCAATAATCTCGTTTTCTGCGGCCATGGTTAGTTTTCCTTTCCGGATTTGAGAGCAGTCTGAATTTCTTTAGCCGAAACCTTGGCCACGCCAAGCTTTTGCAGCACCAGCGGCGCCAGCTCAGCGGCCATATCCTCAATACCGGCCAAAGCTTTTTGCTTGGCGGCATCTATTTTCTTTTCACCGGCGGCAATTTCCCGATTGAGTTCGGCAGACAATTCTGACTGCCGCCGCTCTATGGTATCAGCCAAATCATCACGCGTTTTCTGCAGCGATGCATTAGCCTCGTCGGTGGCTTTTTTCAACGCCTGATTATATTTTTCAAGCGTTTTTTCAACTTTCTTTTTGAGCTCTGCCGCCGCCTCAAGGTCAGCGTCTATCTTGGCCTTGCGCAAATTAATCATCTCCGCGGTTTTGGGAATGATAAACTTGCTCATGATAAACAGCATCAAAAAGAAAGACACGCACAGCCAAAAGAACTGCGAGGGAAAAATGCTGAAATCAAGTTGTGGCATGACAAAACTCCAATATGATAATTAGATATACACAATCCGCAAAATAGCGGATTTCTTGGTGCTTTTTGCGAGAGGATTGGAGCAAAAACACGGAGCACAGCCCCGGAGCGTACATTAAAAGTACGTGAGGAGCGAGCACCGGATTTTTGCTTTAGGCCTCCGCAAAAACAACAAGAAACCGCTATTTTCCGGTGAGCATAACCAACGCAATAACCAATGCATACAGGGCAATAGCCTCAACGGCGGCAAAACCTGCCCAACCATAAATATCTACATCTTTTTTAACCTGCGGATTGCGGCCGACGGTAGAGATAATGGTTGTCCAAACCTGAGACACGCCCCAAGCGGCTGCCATCATAGAGAGAGCGCACATACCGGCGCCAATAAAAGCTAACGGTTCCATTTTGTTTCCTTTCTAAAGTTAGTTTAAGCAAAATAATATTGTTATTGCCGACGCGCAGAGCAAAACGCTTTAGGTACGCCGTTATACGGGCGAAACCCAATGTGTGAGAAGAACAGTACAGATAGAGGTATTTGAAAGGCGAAAGTACCGGAGCGTACAAAGTAGTAC
>JBNMLW010000112.1:0-4128 GCA_050875025.1 Alphaproteobacteria bacterium | reverse complement strand
TTTAAGGTTCTGCCGCCGGATATTAATAAATCTGATGCTGATTTTGCGGTTGAAGACGGCAATATCCGTTATGCTTTGGGCGCAATCAAAAGCGTGGGCGCCGCCAATATGGAAGCTATTGAGAAAGAGCGCAAAACCCACGGGCCGTTTAAGGATATATCGGACTTTATCCACCGTATTGACGCCAAGCAAATCAATCGGCGCCAGCTTGAGCAATTGATTAAGGCCGGCGCATTTGACAGCATTGACCGCAACCGCGGCAAACTATTTGCCAATATTGACACTATCATATCGCATATCGGCGCGGCAACCGAGCTCAAAACCAGCTCACAATCTTCACTCTTTGGCGCGGAGGAACTTCAGGCCAAAGTCAAACTGGCGGATAAGCCGGATTGGCCGGAACTGGAGCGCCTGCAGCTGGAAGCGGAAGCTATCGGCTTTTATCTTTCGGCGCACCCCTTGGACAGCTATGCCATCGGTATGGAAAAACTGGGAGTTAAACGCTGCAGCGAAGTATTTTTGGGCATCAGGGTCGGTGATGTTATCCGCGCCAAATTGGCCGGCTGCGTTAACTCCTTCCAAAAACGAATTTCCAAAAACGGCAACAAATACGCCTTTTTGGAAATCTCTGACGGCAGCAGCAATTTTGAAGGCCTGCTCTTTTCGGAAGGATTGGCCAGATATGAAGACGTAATTAAATCCGGACAACCGCTGCTGGTAAGCGTGACCATTGACAAGCAGGAAGAAGAAGGCCGCCCCAAGGTTATGATTAACCATGTCGATACTCTTGACAAAGCCATTGCCGAAGTGGCAAACGGGTTGGAAATCAGTATGAATGATTCTTCCGCTGCCGGCCCGCTGCGGCAAATCTTGAGCCGGGATAGAAACGGCAAAAACAAAATATATATAAAACCTGATAACAACGACTGGGATATCAGGATTGCACTGCCGGGCGGATATGCCTTGTTTGGCGATATTTTAAGCCAAATCAGAGCCCTGCCCGGAATATCAATGATAAAGGAAATTTAGCATGGCTGAGCAAAAATCCATATTCAAAAAACTGTTTGCCGAACCGGAAGACGGCAGAGTGCACTATCCGATGACGCAAATGATATTAGGCCCATATATGGTGCTGATTGATAAATTCAGAGCTTTTGCCTATGCCGGGATGCTTTTTGCCCTGATTTTAAGCATTGTTTATTTGGTTGGCGGGCAGTCGTTATTTTGCTCTCTGGGCGCAATGTCCGGAGGTTTTTGCAGCCAGTCTCTGATATCAGCAATCGTAATCAGAATCATAATTGTGGCCTTAATTGCGGCTTATTGCGTGCGCTATTATCAGGCAGTTTGGCAAAATGCGCCTTTAAATTTAGCCTTTTTGTTCAAGCCGCAAAAAAATGATTTGTTAAGCTTGGGCACTATTATTGCATTTGTGCTGTTGAATGGCATCGCCGGGCTCTCGGGTTATTTGTTGTATGCCAGAGTTCCCAACCCCGATTGGCGGATTGAGCTGGTATACTTTGGAATTGTCTCCATCGGTTTTCTGGTGCCGTTTGTGCTGTTGCGCTTCTATTTAGTATTTGCTTATATTTGGGGCGGAGAAAAAATACCCTCGCTTGCTTATATATGGAAAATCTGCGGCGGCAATAACCTGCGCATTTTGTGCGGAATTGCTCTGTGGTTCTTTATTTGGGTATTCGGAATATCTGCCATAGCGACAAGTTTTGCTGAAGATGTGCGCAGCGGTTCGATTTATGCGGTATTTTTCGGCGAATATATTTTTAATTTTGTAATGCTGATAATGATAAGCTGTTTTGTAAACCTGTGCGGAATACAGAAATTTTTGACAGAAAGGGAAACTGATGACGAAACCAAAAATAATTAAACTGCCTTTTATTGAGACACTCAGCCGCAGTTTTATGTATACCTTGTGCAACCCCAAACTGTTTTTGCAGATTGCGGCATTGGGATTGGCAGTGCTGGTTATTGAAATGCTGGGAGGTTTTCCGGTATTGTGTTCTCTGGGTGAAGGCAAGTGTCAGGAAGGAGCTTGGCAGACAACCTCCAGCCTGGCGATTTTGCTGGTATCGGTGGCGATGATTATCAACTACTGCCGCGCAGTAATCCTAAAAGCGGATATTGATTTTATCTCCCTCGGATTTTGGAAAAGAAGTGTAAAATATATCTTGGCTACTTTGCTTTTGGGGCTGGCAATTATACTACCGCTAATGGGGTTTGGCATTGTTTATGGAATGATATCTTATGCTTCCGGCACGGAGGAACCGTTTGGGGGCATCGGATATATAGTAATGTTTGTCGTTCTGGTGGCTTGGTGCATATATCTGGCTCCGGCGTTTTTGATATTTGCCGCCATTACAGTTGATGACAAGACAATTACAGTAGCAGAAGCTTACCGCCTGACTAAAGGAAACTTTAATAAAATTTTCTGGGGCCAGTCAATTATGATGATTCCGGGAGCTATTCTGCTATATGTTTTGGCTCTGATTTATAATATAATCGGCGCGGATATGTACATTACAGATTTGCTGTTTACCATTTTGGTATTGGCGCTTTCGTTCTTGGATTCCTGCTTTAAGGCATCGTTCTTTGCCCATGTGTACCAATATTTTGTCTTCTACAAAAACAAAAAATCCAAAGAGAAAGCCCATGACTAAACGCGTTGTTATTTTCGCAGCCTTCAACCGCAATCCGCAAATTGATGACTATGTAATTTATTACCTCAAAGGGCTGAAAAAAATTGCTGATAAAATAGTCTATGTCGCGGATAATAACCCGACTGATGATTATAAACGCCAGCTGGACGGATTAGCCGATGTGGCAATATTTGAAAAGCATGGCGAGTATGACTTCGGCTCTTGGAAAAGAGGTATTGCCGCGGCAGCCCAAAACGGCTGGCTGGAAGATGCCGAGCAACTGGTTTTGTGCAATGACAGCTGCTATGCGCCGGTGTTTCCGTTTGCCGAGATGTTTGCGGCAATGGAACAAAAACATGTTGACTTTTGGGGCATTACCAAGAACTGCACCGGAATTATTGAGCATATTCAGAGCTATTTTTTGGTATTTGAACCCCATGTATTCAAAACAGAATTGTTTGCAAACTTTTTCAAAAATGTCAGAGCCGAAAAATGTTTTTGGGATGTGGTATCGCATTATGAAGTTGGTTTGAGCCGGCTGCTGATAGAGCAAGGGCATTTTAAATTTGATGTATATTGCCCGATTAAAGCCGGACGGCACGATGCCTCAAAACTCGGGACAAAGCTGCTGAAAGTAAGATGCCCGCTCTACAAACGCAAAATTTTTACCCGCGGCGGTTTTGCCGAATGTTCTAAGTTTTGGTTGATTCACAATATGCCGGATCAGGCAATCAAGCAATTTATGCAGCATGATTACTGGGCATTTTTCAAAGAACGCTGGGTATATACCATAAAGCGGTTTTTGTGGCAGAGCAAAACAACCAAGTCCGGCAAGCACCTTATCAAAATCTGCAGAATCCCGATTTGGTCAGGTTCTAAGTAATACAAAAAAGCTCCGTTTTATTTAACGGAGCTTTTAATTTATTCGGCAATTTCCTTAAACCGGTATTCTGAGCCGTCAGAGGTAAGCAAGATTAAATCCGTTCCCTCAAAACGGTAGGCGGAAATCTTGGGCAGAAGCTGAAAATAATTGCGCTCAGCTTCCATCTCGTCGCGCGGCCCCATCATCATGGTAGAACCGGCATCGCCAAAGCTGAGCTTGTTGCCGTCGGTTTTATAAAAACCAAAATAGTTATTAACCACCGAACCGAAAAAGCGCGGTTCTTCAGCCGCAAAGCCCAAAGTTATTTTGGCATTGTTCCAAGCGTCTTGCAGTTGATAGGTTTTGCCGACAAAACCGGCCTCTTTGGAGGCACCGGCAGAACAAGCGCCCAACATCATAATCAGTCCTAAAAAAGCAAATATTTTTTTCATTTCATTATTCCTATTCTTCATCGTTATCTTTAATACGTTCAATATCGGCACCGACAGATTTGAGCTTTTCCTCCAGCTTTTCATAGCCGCGGTCAAGGTGATATACACGGTTGACAATGGTTTCTCCTTCCGCAACCAATCCGGCCAGAATCAAGGCGAAGGA
>JBNMLW010000111.1:0-4136 GCA_050875025.1 Alphaproteobacteria bacterium | reverse complement strand
TTTAATATGGTTGCGATTAAATTGCCTGATGGCAGTGTAATGAATATGGAGAGCGGTGTCAGCGGTTTTGACATTGCCGAAAAGATTAGTCCGAGCCTTGCAAAAGCGGCTCTTGCAGTTAAAGTTGACAACAAATTGCAGGATTTGACTACCCCTATCACTACCGACGCAACCGTGACTATTATCACCGGCAAGGATAAGGAAGGTCTGGAGATTCTGCGCCACTCCTGCTCTCATGTTATGGCAGAAGCGGTAAAAGAATTGTGGAAAGATGTTCAGGTAACCATCGGGCCGGCTATTGAAAACGGATTTTATTATGACTTCTCGCGCAAAGAGCCTTTCACCACTGAAGACTTTGCCAAGATTGAAGCCAAAATGCACGAGATTGTAAAACGCGACGAGAAAATTGTGCGTAAAGTTTTGCCACGTGAAGAAGCTATCAAATTCTTTAAGAACATCGGCGAAAACTATAAGGCCGAAATCATTGAGGATTTGCCCGAATCGGAGACAATCTCTTTGTATACTCAGGGCAACTTTACTGATTTGTGCCGTGGACCGCATGTGCCCTCTACCGGCAAAATCGGAGATGCCTTTAAGCTGACCAAAGTTGCCGGCGCATATTGGCGCGGCGATTCCAGCAAAGAGATGCTGCAGCGTATTTATGCTACGGCTTGGGCTAACAAAAAAGATTTGGATGAATATCTGCAGATGTTGGAAGAAGCCGCCAAACGCGACCACCGCAAACTCGGGCGCGAAATGGACTTATTCCACTTTGAGCCGGAATATGCTCCGGGCGCTGTGTTCTGGCACGATAAGGGCTACAAAGTCTATCGCAAACTGATTGAGTATATGCGCAAACGCCAGGAGAACAACGGCTATATCGAAATCTCTACTCCGCGGGTTATGGACCGCTGTTTGTGGGAAACCTCCGGCCACTGGGAAAAATACGGAGCTCATAACTACTCAGGCCAGACTGAAGACAAAAAATGGTTCTGCATTAAGCCGATGAACTGCCCGGGCGGCCTGTTGGTTTATAAACAGGGTATTCGCTCTTATCGCGATTTGCCGCTGCGTATGGCAGAGTTCGGCAAGGTTAACCGCTATGAGGCCTCGGGCTCGTTGATGGGCTTGATGCGCGTACGTGAGTTTACTCAAGATGATGCGCATATTTTCTGCACCCCGGAGCAGATGGAAGATGAGTGCATCACCACGTTGAAGCTGATTTTTGACATTTACAAAGACTTTGGCTTTGACAAGGTTAAGATTTATTTGTCAACTCGTCCGGAAAAACGCATCGGCTCAGATGAAATCTGGGATTTGTGCGAACAGTCTTTGGCCAACGCTTTGACCAAGCATGGCTATGAGTATGAGATTAATGAAGGCGAAGGCGCATTTTATGGCCCGAAACTGGAATTTATCCTCAAAGATGCTATCGGGCGAGAATGGCAGTGCGGCACAATTCAGGTAGATATGAACCTGCCGCAGCGCTTTGACATCAGCTATATCGGCGAGGATGGCGAGAAACACCAGCCGGTTATGCTGCACCGCGCATTGTTCGGTTCAATTGAGCGTTTCTTGGGTATTTTGATTGAAAACCATGCAGGCAAACTGCCGTTGTGGCTCTCTCCGGAACAAGTTGTGGTTTGCCCGATTGTCAGCGATATGGATAGCTATGCCGAAGAAGTAGCCGCTAAGCTGCGCGCGGCAGGGCTCTATGCCAAGACGGATACACGCAATGAGAAAATCACCTATAAAATCCGCGAGCATTCAGTTGCCAAGATTCCGGTAATTGCGGTTGTCGGCGCCAAGGAAAAAGAAAACGGCACGGTTACGGTTCGCCGTCTTGGTTCTGAAAAACAAGAGGTTATGAAGCTTGAAGACTTTGTTGCAGCTTTGGTTGAAGAAGCCAAAATGCCGAGCCAAGGCAAGTAGCTGTAATACCTACAACATTAAAGCCGCCCGCTTGGGCGGCTTTTTTTTATTATCAAATGTAAAAAATGCGTACTTTTCAGATGAAAAATCATCTTGCCTTTTTGCTGTTTTGCTCATAAAGTGAATCCGTACCCGATGAGGTACGGAGACTACAAAATCTCCATACATAACGCGGTGCCGATATAGCACCGTTATCAAATTATATCCCCGGCTTTGGCCGGGGAGCTTTCAGCGTATGTTCAAGGCTTGCCTAAAGGCTGAAGGGATCATTTCGTTATGTATGATTTTTGTACTCCCCGGCCACCTTATTTTCAGGTGGCTTTTTCATTATGAAATAAGGAGAAGTAAAATCATGCGCAAACTATATCTGCTGTTGTTGGCGGCATTACTAACCGCCTGCACAACCCTAACCAAACAAGAACAAGATACTTTGCATATTTTGCAAGCCAACGGGATAACCGTTGATAAGCCAATCGGCAATTTTGAACGCCCTGCCAATCCGGCCGGTGCCGCTGCCCTTAACCTGCTCCCCGGAGGCGGCGATTTTTATTTGGCATCCGGCAATGCCGGGGACAGTTCGTATTGGTTATACGGATTTTTAAACTTGTTAACCTGGCCGATTTCTATCATTTGGGGTGTGCCGGAGGCGGCGATAGATGCCGGCACCATAAACAAGCGCGAGCTGGTTTATTATTACCAGTTTAATCCCATGGGTAAAAAAGAATTGGCCAAAGCCAATATATCTTTGGCAGAATAGAGTACAAAAAAGCCGCCTTCAGCGAGGCGGCTTGCTTGTTTGATTGAGCTTAAATCTTGCTCTTAAGGTTAGCAATCAGGGCATCTACACCGCCTTTGTTATTTTTGATAAAAGCAGTATATTCATTACGCGCGGTAATGGCCAAGCTGACGTTTTCAATAATGATATCGACAACCTTATACTGGCCGTTCTTTTCACGCACGCGCCATACAACTTTGGCAGGCTCGCCCTGATCCATCGGCACAACAGAATTTACAAATACCTGACCGGCAGAGTTGGAAGGAGCTGTCCCCTTAAAGATAAACTCTTTGCCCTTAAACTCGTCAAAGCGTTTTGACCAGGTGCTGACATTGAGCTGGCGGTATACTTTTATAAACTCTTTGCGCTGTTCTGCAGTAGCCGTACGCCAGTTGCGTCCCAATACAAACTGTCCGATAAAGTCCAAATCCAAAGCCTCGTTAAACAGTTTGGCAAAACGTTTGTCCTTTTCGGCTTGCGGAACATTGGCATTGATAATTTCTTCAATGCCCTCTGCCGTTACATCTTTGACAAACTTTTCAGCCTTGGCGGCATCAACTTCGGCCTGAGCACTGCCGGCAAAAAGAATCATGGCGGCAAACAAAGCTTTTAACAAATTTTTGGTCATATTAATCTGGCTCCTGTTTTATAATTAATCTTCTTCAACATCAAAGTCAAAGTCATAGGTTTCAGCCTCCGGTTCAGCGGCAAAGCGGCATTTGAGCTTGCTCTGGTTTTGACGGTAGGCTGAACGCATGGTTGAATAGAAGTCAACCGAATTGTGCTTCAGGTCCTCATACAAACCCATGTAGTTTTCGGCCACGGAGGTGTATTTGACCGCGTTGTAAGAGTAGCTGATTTTGTCATGGACATTGGCGTCATTTCTGGTTGCCCAATATACAGGGTCGGCCGCGGCGTCGACCAAGGTTCCGGTTATGCCGCGGGGAGTGCTGGCGCCGATAAACGGCACAACAACATACGGCCCCTCTGCCACGCACCAGCTGGCTAATGTCTCATTAAATGAGGTTTGCGAGGGTTTGAGATCCCAACCTTGAGCGACATCATACATACCGCCCAAACCCATGGTGGTATTGAGGGCAAAACGGCCGAGGTTTCTCAGCGAATCGGCAAACTCAAGCTGCAGAAGATGGTTAGCGGCAGAAACCGGTTCTTTGAGGTTGGCAACAAAAGTTCTGATACGTTCACGCACGCTCGGAGTGGTTATTTTGCGGTACCCTTTAGCAATCGGAAACATAACATATTCATAAAAACCGTCATTAAAAGCAAAAATCTTCCGGTTTGTGCTCTCATAGGGGTCAAATGTTGCTCCGGGGCGTTGGAGCTGACCGTTAAAAGCACAGGCTGAAGTCAGCGCAATTGCAGACACGGCAACTAAATTTTTTAGAGATTTAATGGACACTGCGGCCTC
>JBNMLW010000110.1:0-4172 GCA_050875025.1 Alphaproteobacteria bacterium | reverse complement strand
GATATATTCATTTTTGCCGCAATATCAAGAGACGACAAAACCCGCCTCTGATAAAATCAGAAACGGGTTTTGCATTTTTACTTTGCTTTCGCCACAGCAGTAATGAGGCTGCGGATTGCTCCGAAAACCACCAGTGCGGCAAAAGCTACTGCGCCTACGGCTATGATAAAGCCTATAAAGCTGTTATCAGCGACACCGTTGACAAACAGCCAATAAAGGCCGTATCCCATAGCAGCAATAATAAGCACACCCAAGATGTACTTTCCGACAATGTCGAATATTGCTACGGCCAATCCAAGCATCAAAGCAATCTCGATGAGGATGAAGAAAATGTTGGAACAGTGGCAAACGTGAGGGAGAGCGCAATACGCAATCCACAAACCATTGCCAATAGCCAACACTGCCAATCCTGCCAAAATCACCCCGAATTTGGACAATCTTCTGCTATTTGCCAAAAGACAAATGATACCGAAGATTGAAACGACAGCCAAAACGCACAGTATTGCGAAAATTGTTGTATTCATATAAAAACCGGTTTGTTTTAAGAGGGAGTGCCTTTACACGTCCGGTGCCCTCTTTTTATGATTATTAAATATTATTCAAAATTGATGTCCATATTTGCAAAATATCATAACAATCAAACCAACCGGCTCAATATGAAACAACACTTTTAATAATACGAACAAAATAACTTTTTACAGTATTAATATACCATAAATTATGGCGTTTGGCAACAAATTGTAACTGCAGCCGAGTTTAAGCCGCGGCCTGATTACTCTTATTCAGGCGGTTTACATAGCGTTTGGCCATCTTAACGGCATTTTCATAGTTGGAAGCCGTAGAGATATCGGCCAGTTTGATATGAGCGTCGGCAAAAGCATGGTGCAATACCCGCTTGGGCTGAGTTTTGATATTGGAAATAATAACTTTGGTGTGGTTATTGTGCATTTTTTCAATAAACTCAACAATCAGGTTGGCGCCGCTGGCATCTATCATTGAAACGTGCCCCATACGGATAATTACCACATTGGGACGCTCCTCCAGATTCAGCAAGAAATGCGAAATCTCGGACACTACGCCAAAGAACAACGGACCGGCAACCCGAATAACAATGATTTTCTTTTCGTGCAAATCATGGGCAACCTCTTCATCCTCGTCCTTGAGCACGGTTTCCATATTGGCAAGCTCAATCTCTTTGCTCATACGGTGCATAAAGATGATTGCGGCCATCATAAATCCGACGGCAATTGCCGCGCTCAAATTTACCAACACAGTCAGCAGAAGCGTAACAACAAAGGTATATCTGTCGCCGGCCTTGGATCTTATCAGGGAGCGCATTTTATCCAAATTCAGCATATTCCAACCGATAATAATCAGAATCAGCGAAAGGGCAGAAAGCGGAATGTATTTAACCAGCGGAGAGAGCCCGAACATAAATACAAACAAAAAGACCGACTGCATCATGCCGGAGACCGGAGAATAAGCATTGGCGCGGAAATTGGTGGCCGTGCGGGCAATTGCGCCGGTAGCCGGCAATCCCATAAAGAAAGAAGCGCCCAAGTTGGCCAAACCTTCGCCAATCAGCTCAGAGTTGGGATTATGCGTATCGCCACTCATGCTGTCAACAACCTTGGCACTGAGCAATGATTCAATCGCTGCCAAAAATGCCACCGTCAAAGCCGCGGTAAAGACATTTTGGAATACATCCAGGCTCAAACTCGGCAAACCCGGCATCGGCAGAGTTTTGGGCAAATCACCATATTTGCTGCCAATGGTTTCAATCGGCATGCCGAAAATCGTGGCCAGCAGCGTGGTAATAATCAAAATTGCCAGATATACCGGAATTTTGGGAGCATATTTGCGAATAACAACATATATACCAAAGGACAAAAAGCCGATAAACGCGGCATAGATGTTGGAAAGCGGCAAATTTATGATAAATGTCCACCATTTGCTCAAGAAACCGCTGGGCAACGCATTCAAATCCATACCGAAAAAGTCTTTGACCTGCGTGGTGATAAGCGTAATGCCGATACCGGCAGTAAATCCGATAACAACCGGATAAGGAATATACTTAATATAGCTTCCCAATTTCAGCAATCCGGCAAATATCAGCAGGATGCCGGTGATAATCATTGAGGCAACCAGACCGCTGTAGCCGTACTTTTGCAAAATATCAAGAACAACAACGGCAAAAGCGCCGGTCGGGCCGCCAATCTGAAAACGGCTGCCGCCGAACACCGCAATCAACAAACCGGCAACAATCGCGGTATAAAGCCCTTGTGCCGGCGTCAAACCGCTGGCGATAGACAAAGCCATGGCCAAAGGCAGAGAAACAATACTAACGGTCAAACCGGATATGCAATCCCTCCGGAATAAGGATAATGAATATCCTTTGCTTAAGATTTCTACAGATTTGGGCATATAGTCGTGTTTTAGTTTATTCCAGAGAGCATACATCTTGATTACCTACGTTTTTTATTAATTAAATTCGGGGAACAACCATAGAACAAAATTTTTTTGAATCAATAAAAAACGAGGTTTTGCACCTATTTTTCTTTGTCTGCCCCAATCTGGCGGCCGAATCGCCGAATATTACTTTTTTAGCACCGGCCAATTGCCGTCGGCAACTTGCGCCAAAGTCGGATTAGGCAGATTAAAGCGCATATTATAAATCCAGTAGTTGGCCATAACCCGCTCAATATAAATACGGGTCTCGGCTGAAGGAATCGCCTCTATAAACAACAGGGCATCATCACCGTAGCGGGTGGATTTTTGCCACTTGACCAGATTGCCGGGGCCGGCGTTATACGCAGTCATCATATAAAACAGGTTGCCCTCGACAAATGACTTATCCATCAGGTACCCTACGTACTGCTGCCCCAAATCCAAATTATAGTCGGCTTTTTTGAGGATATCTTTATTGCGACGGACATTATTGTCTTTGGTAATATGATAAGCCGTGCGTGGCATAAGCTGCATCAGCCCGCAAGCTCCGGCGGCACTCTCGGCATCGGCGCGAAAAGAAGATTCCTGCCGCACCAATCCCAGCACCAAAGCTTTATCAACTTTCCAGCCATGGCTGGGGAACCAGTCGGGAACCGGATAAGCAATGCCGTCATAGCTGCGCCCTGCCCCGACATCTTTGCACTGGTTGCTGGCATAGATTGCCAGGGCATGCAGATTATATTGGTTGGCAATAAAAACAACCGCCTCTTTTTGCTTATCATTCATCTGAGCATAGCCAAAACGCAATTCTTTTTCGGCCAATTTGGGCTGTTTGGCATGGAGCAGAATCACGGCGCGGCGGATATTGGGCGAGGCTAAAAGTTCATAAACATAGTCAATGTTATTAAAATCATTAAAATAAGCCGCGCTCTCCCAATTGTAGCTGATGCTCTCGCCTAGTTTATAGGCGGCTAATATTCCATAAAAAGTATGTTTGTAGCGAGCGGCCGACTGCAGCATCTGTTTGGCTTTGGCCGGATTCTTCAAGCGGTTGTATGCCCGCTGCGCCCAATATCCGCCGGCAGACACCAGCCATTCATCAGAATTGCCGGATTTGGCCAAACGCGTAAAATAATCAGCCGCATTCTTATAATTTTTTTGCCGCCAGGCCGACAACCCCGCAACCCACGGCGCCACACCGGAAGTTTTGCGGCGAGAGGCTTTGGTGCCCCATTGCCAGGCCAGCTGGTCATATCCGTCAACAAAATATTTGAGCGCCAAAGTTGCGGCCAATTCGTCCCATTGCGCATCCGGTAACAGCTTGCGGAGCTTTGGCTGCTCCAAGACCAGTCTGGCCTGTTTGGTTTTGCCGCGCCGAATTGCCTGGCGGAATTTGGCTACCTCTTTTTGCAGATATGCTTTTTTGGCGGCATTTTGCAATTGGTCGTCAGTTGATTTTTCGTCCCCTTGGGGAAGGTTCAAGCCGGCAGCTTTGCCCTTGCGCCGCGCCAAACGATATATTCTTGCGGCATCCGGCAAATCAGAATATTTTTCCAGCCATTGCCGCAATTCTTCAAAATTGCTGCTGTATTTGGGGTGTAAATATTTTTCAGACAAAACCGTGCCCAGCAAGATATGATTATTGAGTTTGGCGGTCAATTTATCGGCCTCGGCAAAATCAGCCTCCTCAAGAGCGCGGAAAATCTTTTTATAAAGCGTAACAT
>JBNMLW010000109.1:0-4183 GCA_050875025.1 Alphaproteobacteria bacterium | reverse complement strand
GTTGACATCGTTAACATAGCTTGAACCCAAGTAATTTTGCAGAACCGAGAAGATGCTGCCGATTGATACGCCCATGGTCTCAGCCTTTTGGCGGTCAATATCAATGTAGATATTCGGCGTCTGCGCGGTATAGGTGGTATAAGCATAGGCAACTTCAGGCGCCATGTTTATCTGCATAAGCATATTCTGCAAGGCGGATTCAATCTTCTGCGGATTATCCGTATCGGTAGAAAGCAGACGATAATCCATACCGCCGCTCATACCCAAACCCATAATTGCAGGCGGTTCAAAGAGCTGAACCTCGGCCTCCGGACGATTGGAAACCTTAGCTCTGATACGGTTCATAATATTGGTAGAGTAAAGTTCATCGCCTTTGCGCTCATTCCACGGACGCAGAGTGATAAAGCCCAAGGCAACGTTTTCACCGGTGCCGCCGATCATGCTGACGCCGGCAACAATCATTACGCTGTCAACGCCCTCTTCTTCTTTCATCAGCGGATAAATCTCGTCAATGAATTTTTGAGTGCGTTCACGAGTTGCGCCTTCGGGCAGCTGAATATTGACCATAATAACGCCCTGATCCTCGTTCGGAATAAACGAAGTCTGGCTGATGCTCAAGAAACCGTATACGGCGGCGACAATCAAGCCAAACAGCAAAGCGATGACCGAAACCTTGCGGGCTACAATTGCCACAATGGCAACATAGGTATCGCGCGATTTGCTGATGATGTTGTTGAACCAGAACAATGGACCATGCTTAATCTCTTTGAGCGGGCGCAAAATTGTGGCGCACAAAGCCGGAGACAAAGTCAGCGCGTTCAGCGAAGAGAACGTTACCGAAGTAGAAATGGTGATGGCAAACTGCTGATAAATCTTACCGGTAATACCGCCCATAAAGCCGACCGGCACAAAGATTGCCAACAGCACCAAGGTTGTGGCGACAACCGCGCTGGAAACCTGCTCCATGGCCTTGATAGTCGCGGCCTTCGGCGAGAGTTTTTCAGTTTCCATCAGGGTCAGCACGCGCTCAACCACCACAATCGCATCATCAACCACCAAACCGATTGCCAGCACCAAACCGAACAAAGTCAGCATATTGATGCTGTAGCCCAGCGCCATCATAACGGCAAAAGTGGCAAAAATAGATACCGGAATGGTTAATGACGGCACCAAAGTAGAGCGCCAGTCTTGCAAGAAGATGTAGCAAACCAAGACCACCAATGCAAAAGTCATAATCAAGGTGAATACAACTTCCTCAATAGAGGCGGTAATATATTCGGTAGAATCGTAACCAATCAGATAATCCATATCATCAGGAAAACTCTCTGCCAAGCGGGCAATTTCAGCCTTGACCGCGGCCATGGCATCCAAAGCATTGGCGCCGGAGAGCTGATTGATGGCAATAGCTACGTTGGGCGCATTGTTAAATTTGGAAGTTGCGCGGTAGCTTTCCTCGCCAATCTCAACGCGGGCAACATCTTTTAAGCGCAACAAACCGCCCTGTTCGGCAGTGCGGACAATAATATTCTTAAAGTCCTCAACCTCATTAATACGGCCTTGAGTCTGCAAAGTATAAACCATCTGTTGAGTACCGTCGCCGGGCATAGCGCCGACACTACCCAAAGAGGGTTGATAGTTTTGGCTCTCAATGGCGGAAGTAATGCTGGAAAGCGGCAGATTCAATGCCGTAATTTTATCAGCATCAAGCCATACGCGCATACTCAAACGAGAAGAATAAACATTAACCTCACCCACGCCATAGACACGCGCCAGGTTGTTTTTGATGTTGTTCTGAACGTAGTCAGCCAGCTCCAACGGAGTGTGAGTTCCTTTAGGAGAACCGATGGTAATAAAGCCCAAAATATTGGAAGAACGGCTTTGCACCGTCAAACCCTGACGGGTAACCTCGGTCGGCAGTTTGCTCTGCGCCTGCTGAATACGGTTTTGCACTTTAACCTGCGCCATATCGCGGTCAACGCCAACCTTAAAGGTTACGGTCAACTGGTAGCTGGAGTTCTCAGAAGAAGAACTCATATAGAGCATATCTTCAACACCGTTAACCTCTTCTTCCAACGGAATACCGATGGTCTTGGCGACAACCTCAGCGCTGGCGCCGGGGTATGTTGCAGATACGACAACCTCAGGTGGAGTAATCTCCGGATATAAGGCAATCGGCAAAGAGAACAGAGAAATCACACCCGCCAAAGTCAAAACGATGGAAATCACCATCGCAAAGCGCGGGCGCTCAATAAAAATTCTCGAGAACATCGGCTATTTTACCTCCGCGGAATCAGATACCAACTGCGCTTTTACCGGCTGTCCTTCACGAACTTTCTGCAAGCCTTGGATGATAACTTTATCATCAGCTTCAAGCCCTTCAAGCACAACCTGTTTGTCGTCAATCACATCGCCAAGGGTAACGCGTTTTTGCTCGGCAATATTGTCATCGTTTACGGTCATAACATAGTTGCCGTGCTCGTCCTGCGCCAAGGCAGCCTGCGGAACCAGCAGAGCCATTTGCGGCTCTTTCTCGCCGACGCGGATATCTACATAGTTGCCGGGAACCAACAAATCCTGGTCATTGGTATATTCGGCATACACGGCAATGGTAGCGGTATCGGTGTTAACCTCGTTATCAGTAAAGCGCGACTGCAAATGGTTTACCAAAACAGTGCCGTTAGAAAGCACCAGTTCGGTCTGCAGCTTGGCGCCCTTATCGCCATAGAGCTGGCGCATATTGAGCATATCTTTATCAGTAAGCGAAAAAGCTACGCGAATCGGGTTGGTCTGAACAATGCGAGCCAGGGTCTGAGTGGCAGAAGAAACATAGTTGCCCTCAGTAACCAGAGCCTTACCGATATGGCCGCTTATCGGAGCCTTGATTTCGGTATAGCCCAAATCAATTTTGGCCAAGTCCAAATTAGCTTTGGCCTGAGCAACTGCGGCTTTGGCCTGCAAATAAGCGCTCTCGGCGGCATCCAGGGTAGATTTGGAAGCATAGTTCTGTTTGCTCAGAGAAGACTGGCGCTTATAGTCGCGCTCGGTGCGAACCAAATTGGCCTTGGCGCTGGCCAGCTCGGCCTCGCGCAAATCAACAGTGGCCAGATAGCGCTCCTGCTCGATTACAAACAAAATATCGCCCTCGTTAACCTGAGAGCCTTCTTCAAACAAAACTTTTTCAACATAACCGGTAATCTGCGGCTTGAGGTTTACACTCTTGATAGCTTCAACGTGTCCGATATATGTATTTTTGGGAGCAACATTGCGAGTTTCCAGCTTTTGCACCAGCACATAAGGTGTGCCGCCGCCCATCATGCCCATTCCGGCCATCGGCGGGGTTAATCTGGACTTGAGGAACCAACCAAAGGCAACGCACAACCCCAGAATAATCACGTTTTTGATAATGACGTGTTTTTGTAATTTTCCTACTCGCATTTTATTTCTTCTCCACTTTCAAACCATCCATAATTAAATCAAAAGCCTGCAAAACCGCATGGCGCAAATTCATTGGGTATTGCTTGGCAATATAAGCATCTGTAATGCCGCGCCAGGTGCAAGACAACAGGATGGCCAAATCATCTATATTAATGTCGGCGCTTATTTCTCCACTTTTTTGGATAAAAGTCAATCTTTCTTTGAGCAGATTTTGCGGATAATCGGTAATCTCGCGAATCTTTTGACGAACTTGCGAGGTTACCAGCTCTGACCACTCCATTTGAAAAATGATGAAAAATAAAAATTTGCAAAATCCGGGATCGGTTTCAATCGCCTCGGCACTGCGCGCATAATATTCCCTAAGCTCAGATATAGAGCAGACTTCCGGCCGATCCGGCCAGGTTTTTTGCTCTTTTTCAGTAAATTTGCGGCGCATCAGCTCCGCCAACAAATCGGTCTTGTTGCGAAAACGCCAATAAACCGCGCCTTTGGTAAGGTTTATGCGCTTGGCAATTTCATCAAACGTTGTGCGGGCAAAGCCCTTCTCATAAAAAAGTTCCATTGCCGAGTTTAGAATCTCGGTCTTGGTTTGTTCGGCATCTTCTTTGGTTCGTCTGGCCATTTTAGCCCCTCTTTATACATACTAAACATTAGGTATGTATAACAAAGTTTAAGATTTGGCAAACATTTTCTCAAAAATTTTGAAAAATCAGTATGTATAATTTTGGCGCAAGAAAAAATATCAGAG
>JBNMLW010000108.1:0-4214 GCA_050875025.1 Alphaproteobacteria bacterium | reverse complement strand
CATCTTTTTGATTGCGGCATAAAAATCCGGATTGTATCTGACTTTTGGAACATACTTAACCGGTTGCGGCTGTTCCATATTCTCCACATTTTCCGGCCAGACTTCCGGCATCAGCAGAAAATATAAATACGGCGACAAAAACTCCAAATCTTCCATATCCTGCAGCTGCGGTGCAATCCGCTTGGGAAACTGATGTTTGGTTTCTTTAATGCCCGGCATATTTAATACTTTGTCCGACATATTAGGAATCTCAAACAGCATCGGCCCGATATACGGATACATCTCTTTGGGAATAGATGCCAGCAACTCCAAGACCTGATCCTCATCATCCCACTTCAGACGTTTTTCCCTAATTCCGTATGTGGCGGCAATCGCATAAAACTCAGCGTCAAAATCGCCGGTCAGCTCCCAGATGGTATGATATTTGCGATTATAATAATTGTGCTCTTGCTGCAGTTCGTTTTCCAGCTCTGCCATTGTCGGAAAGTTGCAGGTATCCAAGTCGATTTCAAACTCTTTTTTATAATCAGACATTGCCGCAACCGCTGTCCCAAACGGCAGCAGCCAAGCAATCAGCAGCAGTATGCCCAAAAGTCTGTTCATTAGTTCTCAGACACCCGCAATGTATAAGTCAACACCTCTTTGCCATTGGCCGGAACCGTAACTTGCCATTTCAGGCTGCCGGCATTTTCAGCGGTATTTTTCTGACTTTCTTTTACCACATTGACATTACCGTAAACATTTTGCACAAATTCCACCACCGCGCTTTTGTCTTTGGCATTGTTAAAAGTAATTTCATAATCGCGCTCAAACGATTTTTCGGCAATTTTGCGGTTGGCCGTCATCTTGCCGTCAATATAAATATCGCCGGCTGTTCCTGCCGCTAATTCGGCTTTTTCGCCTTTGGCCAGCTGCGGCATCTCTGTCTCGCCCACAAACTGCTGCCCGCCGCTCTGCGCCATGGCAAAGAAACGGATTGTGCCCTGAGGCAGATTCTTCTCCTGCTCATTGGTTATTTTATAGTACAAATCCGGCTTTTTGTGCTCAAAACCGGTTTTGCCCGAAACGTAAGATACATTCAACGGCGAAACTGCCCGATAAATACTCTGATACTTCAGTTTATCAAGCTGCAAAAAGCTTACTTGTTTGCTCTGTTTGTCGGCAATATCAGTTTTGAACGGCAGATCATAAATATAATATTCGCCCAAACTTACCGGCGCAATACTCCCTGCCCCCGTGTCCGACGCTGTTTCAAAATTAGCCGCTTTGGCCGCCAACAGCATACCGCGAGGCATGATTTGGTCTTGTTTTGCAACCGCCACTTCGCCGGATATCAGTTGTACGGCGGCGTTTTTATAATCCGCGCCGGATTGATTGTTCAGGGTAACAAAGCCCTGCACATTCATTGTGCTGTCATCAGCCAGTTCCGCCACATAGTCGGCTTTCCAGCTTATGCCGGAACTCAAATACGCCAGCTGCAGATTTTTCTCCCCGGCGGTCTCATTATTAAGTTTAGCTACAAATGTTGGCTTTACACGCAAGCCTTCCGGCAGCTCGTCAAACACTACCCGTCCGGGAAAGTTTCCTTCCACGCCGTAACTGAACTTGAGCAGCGGAGTTCCGTATGACGCATTCAAAATCACTGCCTTATCAAACATATTGGCGCCGGTCGCCGGATTGGTCATAACCGTTTTTACCTCTTTGCCGATATATTTATTAAGAAGGTTGGTGTAATCCAACAAATCATATTCATAATTTTTTTCCAACACTTGCAATTGCGGCGCCTCTACCATGGCCGTATCGGCCTGCATCTGCTGTGCAACTCCTTCAAATGCCAGCGTAACAGTACCCTTGGGCAGATTCACTTTGCGGGTGTCTCGAACAAAAGCCAAGCCCTGATTATATATGCTGATGGCAGTAGCGGTATTATCCGCCTCCGTCAATTTGAGTTCCGCCGCGCGCAGCGGTTTCAGAGCCGTACATACCGACAATGCCAAAACAAAAGCCGTAATCTTACGCATAAAATTTCTCCCGTATTATTGTTTTGTTACAAATATAATCCGAATTATTTTAAAAAAGAAGTAATAAAATAAAATTAAACTGGACTCGTGGAAAATATTGGCATAATATCTGGATAAACTAGATTAGCATGCATTATTGCAAACAAGGAGGCAGCTATGGCATGGACCGATGAAATGATTGAAGAACTCAAAAAGATGTGGCACGAAGGTCTCACCACCGGTGAGATTGGCAAACGTCTGAACGTTTCTAAAAACTCAATTGTCGGCAAAGTTCACCGTCTCGGCCTCTCCGGACGCCCGTCTCCGATTAAGAAAAAAGACGCCGAACAGCCTGCCAAACCGGCAGAAAAGAAACCCGCGCCGGCTTCTAAGGCTAAGGCTCCGGAGCCCAAGGCTGCCGAACCCAAAGCCAAAACTCCGGCCAAAGAAAAAACCGTTGCGCCGGTTGAGGCCAAACCGATTGCGCCGCTTGCTCCTCAGCCCAAAGCGGAAAAGCCGCATCATCATAACCATAACCTGTCGCTGACTGAGCTTGACAACCATACCTGCCGTTGGCCGATAGGCGACCCCAAAGATGACAACTTTCATTTCTGCGGCAAAAAGGTTCGCATCGGGCAAACTTATTGCGATGAACATTCGGCCATCGCTTATGTCCGTCCCAACAAGAAATAAACCTCAAAATTAAAAGCCTCCTTAATCGGGAGGCTTTTTGATTGGAGCGAGCTGGAGACAATAAAATAACCGTTGCTCCGGTTATTTTATAACGACAGACGAAGTTTTGTTAATGAGCGAGCAAACGTGAGTGCCGCAAAGCGAATTTACAAAACGAGTGACCGACGCGCAGTTATTGAGCGCATTATAAAAATGCGTGAAATTACTAAGCTAGAGCGGGAATATTCCCGCCGCTGAAAATGAGCATCAGCGAAATTTGAAGCGTACGAGTTTCTAACAAAAAACCTCCCTAATCGGGAGGCTATACTATTGGAGCGAGTAGCGGGAATCGAACCCGTATCCTAAGCTTGGGAAGCTCACGTTCTACCATTGAACTATACTCGCGACTTCTGCAACGTTAATAGAACAAAAAATCCCATTAATCAAGCATTATTTATGGCACGGTTACTAAAATCACGCCCAATACAATCAGCACAAAACAAAACATTTTTTTCATCATTATTTTAGGCGTAATTTTTTCTTGGAGGCATGCGCCAAAACATTTGCAAACTACCAGGCTCATTGCCAAAACAAACATCGGAACCGTTGCGCTCACGGCAGTTGTCAATACCGGAGAAAGTCCGGTCAAGGCGTATATTTCGGCAATCAGCGCAACAAAAGCGGCAAATTCGATAATTACAAAATATCGCAATTTTCCATAATAAGGCGGAAAATTACGAACGATATCATGCCGCCATTTACTAACCGCTAAAAATGCAAGCGGCATAATTCCGGCAAATATACAGGAATAAGTCACCAGATTTATCAAATTTTCATCAGCGTTGAGAGCATATTTTTCAATCACACAGCCCAAAGAGCGGATGACGGCAGCAACGCACATATAGTAGAAAGCCTTGCTTAGCTTAGGAATTTTGTTACCTTTTATACTGAGCGCCAGTGAGCCCATAATAATGATGGTAAAACCGATATATTGAGTAAAATCTAAAACCTCACCCAACCAAATATAGCTGACAATCGGCACCGAAATCTGCCCCAAGGCAAACAAAGCCGCCACAATTGAAGCATCTACCACTTTCAGAGCCAAGTAGTACGGATATAAATAACCGACTTTAACCGCCGCAATCGCAATATAACAAACCAGCAGCTTAACGGACGGCACACTCGGCAAACCAAAGAAAAACACCAACGGCACAAACAATGCGCTGCTCAGAGAAACATAAAAAACCATTGTAGTAGGATGCTTAAATGTCCTGTTGGAAAGCACATTTTCCAACATAGTTTCAATAGCATCGCAAAAAGGAATAAGGAATGCCGCTAACAGGTGCATAAAAAATCTCCCGGATATGATCATTCTATAGGCTAGAGATTAAAATACAATTAAATTTAGAAATAAAAAGCTGACAATTCAAAAAGAATTGTCAGCTTTCATTGGCACAATTTCCAGCAAGCTCGGCTAGTAGTGCATATAGAGTGAAAAACAAAGCGGTTGAAATTCTAGTGTACATAGTAGTACATGAATTT
>JBNMLW010000107.1:0-4236 GCA_050875025.1 Alphaproteobacteria bacterium | reverse complement strand
CAGTTTGGATATGAACATCACCGTTGCGCTGCTCAAAGGCATGAAACCGTCCAGCTCTTCGGCTATTCTGTCGCAGATGGATTCGCAAAAAGCTCAGGCCGTAACTGCTGAGCTGATTGGCAATAACATATAAGCAATAAGGCTCAAAAATTGTTTAAGGCTTTGCGCAATATATTAATCCTCTTTTTCGCCCTGCTCACGCTTGAGCTGGTTTGCGTAAAAATGGTTTTTGCGCGCGATGCCATTACTATAGAAGATTTGCCGGTATCTGCCCGCTCCCGCCCTGTGGTGGTAGAGAGCGTAAACACCGTCCGCAATACCGCTGTCGTAGCCGCTCCGGCCAAAGCGGCCAAACGGCAGATTGCCAGCTTGAGTTTTGGCTGGACCACTTCGGTTAACTTGGGAGCCTTTGAAAGAAACGGCAAATTGTGGTTGATTTTCGACCATCCGCAACAAGTTGATATTGAAGCCTTGAAACAAACCGCCGGCGAGCTGGCCGAAAATATTTTGCAATTTCCGCACCCGTTGGGCACCTTGATTCAGGTTACTCCGGCAGAGGGTGTCAAATCTTCCATCCGCAAAGAAGGCCTGCTGTGGGTTTTGGATTTATATACCGGCGAACTTCCGCACCGCGATTTTAAGGAGCTGACCATATTCACCCAATATGACAGCCTCAAGCAGCCTTATCTGTACATTCCGACCACCAATTCCGGCAATGTTATCTCTATTATTGATCCGGAGATTGGCGATATTATCAGTATAGCGCCCTCTTCTGAGCCCAATGTCGGCATCAGTCATGCTTACCACTATCCGGAATTTGACATTTTAAACACTCTCCAAGGTTTGGCTTTTGTAGTTAATGCGCCGGATATTATGCTGACCCGCGGCAACTCCGGCCTCACCCTGCGCGCTCAGGGCCGTAGCCTAAACATCACCGGTGATTTGGATATGCTCAAACGCCGCCAGCAATCCAAAGAACAAACCGCCGAAGAAAACTTTTTTGATTTGCAGATTCCCCAAAAACTCATTGACAGTAAGTTTATCGATGTGGTCGACCGGCTCAAAAAAGATATCATATCCGCGCCATTCAGCGAAAAGAACTCCCTCCGCATTGAGTTAGCCAAATTCTATATTTATAACGGACTTGGCTCAAATGCCCTGTATATTCTGAACCAGTTTAAGAAAAACAAACTGGAGGAAGCAAATTCCGAAAAATTCCACGCTCTGAGCGGTATTGCCAACTTTTTAGCGCGCCGTTATCCCGAAGCGGTTGAAGATTTTTCATACGGAAAACTGCCGGAACAAAATGAAGGAATCTTCTGGCGCACCCTCGCCCAAAGCGCATACGAATATAAAGAGCCCAACAATGCCATTATCTTTGCCCATATTTCGCTGATTCGCGACTATCCGCAGCCGATAAAAGATCAGATTGCCTTGGTAGCCGCCGAGAACTCCATTCAATCCGGCGATGACCTCTCCACTCAAAACTTTATTGACATTCTGCGCTCTGTTCCCGACCGCATGCGCAACCTGAATCCCGAGATTAACTATCTGGCGGCCAAAAAGCTTGAAATGCAGGGTTATCCGCGCAATGCCATAAAAGAGTACCGCAACATCATTCACAACTCGTCGGCCAAATATTCGGCGCTGGCCAGATACAAAAACGCCGTCCTCAGCCAGAGTATAAAATCGATTCCGCTGAAAGACGCTATCTCCGAATTGGAGATGCTGCGCTTTGCCTGGACAGAACCGCAATTCAAGCTCCAACTGCTGAATAAACTCTCTGACCTCTATCTCAAAGACTTTGACTATTATAACTCGCTGCGGGTTTTGAGCGAAGCTGAAGAATTTGCCAAAGGCGAAGAGCAAAAACAGCTTATTGCCGGCAAAATGGTACGGGTGTTTGAAGATATCTTTTTAAGCAATCAGGCTGATGATAAACTCTCGCCGGTGAAGGCGCTGGCTCTGTACAAAGACTTTAACTGGCTGGCAGATATGAGCACTCGCAAAAATGCCATTATCCAGCGTTTGGCTGACCGGTTGGTTGCCGTAGATTTGGTTGAGCGCGCCGCTGATTTGCTTAATACATTGCTGGCGTCGCCGGAATTATCCGTTGACAACCGCGCTCGCGTTGGCGCCCGTTTGGCTATTATCAACCTGTTTAATCAGCAGCCGAGACAGGCGCTTGAAATTCTCAAAAAAACATATTCAGAGAACCTTCTGCCCGAGACCAGCAATCCGCGAAGAGTAATCCGTGCCCGCGCCCTCTCGGAGCTTGGCAAAACTGACGAGGCTCTGGCCCTGCTGGCTGATGACTACAGCCGCACGGCTCTGCTGCACAAGTTCAAACTCTATTGGGACGGCGGGCGTTGGGCCGATGCCGCCGACACCGTAAAATATCTGATAGAAGAGCCGACCCCGGGCAAACCTCTTTCCACCGAGCAAATCAACTATATTTTAGACTGGGCTACCACTCTTAAAAAAGCCGGCAAAGAAACTGTTTTGGTTCGTTTGCGCAACAAATTCCTGCCTTATTTTGCCAATACTCAATATCATAGCATTTTTAATATCTTAACTAATCAGCTGGAAAAAGATAAAGTTGACATTAAAGAAATCAATTCTATAGTCAACGATGTAGAGACCTTTACCGGTTATGCCAAATTGTATCAGGAATCTCTGCAAAACAATAATATAGATTAAGATATGCCAAGCATTTTTCAATTAGAAAGCCCGTTTACTCCGGCCGGTGACCAGCCTCAAGCCATCAAAGAGCTGGTAAACGGCATAAATAACGGCGAAAAGAATCAAGTTCTGCTCGGAGTTACCGGAAGTGGAAAAACTTATACTATGGCCAAAATAATTGAGCAATGCAGCCGGCCGGCGATGATTATGGCGCCCAACAAGATTTTGGCCGCGCAGCTCTATAGCGAGATGAAAGAGTTTTTTCCGCATAACCATGTTGAATACTTTGTTTCTTATTACGATTATTATCAGCCGGAAGCCTATGTTCCCAAGACCGATACCTATATAGAAAAAGATTCGGCGCAAAATGAACAAATTGACCGTATGCGCAACGCTGCCACCCGTGATATTTTGGAAAACCGCGATGTTATCATCGTTGCCTCGGTTTCCTGCATATATGGTTTGGGCGATGTCGAATCTTATTCGGCTATGACCATTCCGCTGGAAGTCGGGCAAGAAATCAGCATCAAAGAAATCTGCCGCCGCTTGAGCGAATTGCAATATGAGCGCAATCAACAAAACTTTGTCCGCAGCACTTTCCGAGTACAGGGCGATGTTTTGGATATTTTCCCCGCCCACTATGAAGACCGCGCTTGGCGTATTTCCTTCTTCGGCGATGAAATTGATAATATCTATGAATTTGATTCTTTGACCGGCAAACGCACTGCCGCGCTGGAACATGTCACCATTTATCCGGCCAACCACTATGTAACGCCCCGTCCGGCTGTATCTCAGGCAATTCAGGGCATAAAAAAAGAGCTGGCCGAACAAATTAAAATTTTTACCCAAGAAAACAAACTGCTGGAGGCGCAAAGAATCGAACAGCGCACCAGATTCGATTTAGAGATGCTCGAGGCAACCGGACACTGCAAAGGAATAGAAAACTACTCCCGTTACCTGACAGGACGCAAAGCCGGCGACCCGCCGCCGACCTTATTTGAATATATGCCGCCCGACGCCCTGCTTTTTATTGATGAGAGCCATGTTTCGGTTCCGCAAATCGGCGGAATGTTCCGTGGCGACTTCAACCGTAAGTCAACTTTGGCGCAATATGGCTTTAGGCTGCCTTCTTGCGTGGATAACCGCCCGCTCAAATTTGACGAGTGGAACGCAATGCGCGGACAAACCATCTTTGTATCTGCCACCCCCGGAGATTGGGAGTTGGAACAAAGCGGAGGCACCTTTGCCGAACAGGTAATCCGCCCGACTGGGCTGACTGATCCGCTGTGCATTGTGCGCCCGGTAGAAGACCAAATTGATGACCTCATGAACGAATGCCGCAAAGTTGCCGCCAAAGGCGAGCGAGTTCTTGTCACCACTCTGACTAAAAAGATGGCCGAAGATTTGACCGAATATTTAGGCGACAACGGCATCAAAGTCCGCTACCTGCACTCTGACATTGATACTTTAGAGCGTATTGAAATTATCCGCGATTTACGCTTGGGAGTTTTTGATGTGCTGGTCGGCATAAACCTGTTGCGCGAAGGGTTGGAT
>JBNMLW010000106.1:0-4249 GCA_050875025.1 Alphaproteobacteria bacterium | reverse complement strand
ATGACACCGGCTCAACGCCGCTGCCATTTGCTTAGCTCCTCTAACACCCCTTAGGGGGGTATCTTTACTGTCCAACTTCAAGGGTACAGTTCACGATGGGGAAGACTTACAAAGCCGCAAAAAAAGGGCTGAAAATTCAAAATTGAATTTTCAGCTCTTGCTATGAGCCAAATGGGAAAGCGGGGACAGGCTATTTCTTTTTGAACTGGGCGTTATACAGAGAGCGATAGGCGCCGTTCTCTTTTTGCAACAATTCCTCATGCGAGCCTTTTTCGATAATTTCGCCATCATTGACAACAACAATTACATCAGCATTTTGAATGGTTGACAAACGGTGGGCGATTACAAATACGGTTCTATCCTGCATAAGGTTTTCAATAGCTTTTTGCACTACTGCCTCAGACTTATTGTCCAGAGCTGAAGTCGCCTCATCCAAAATTACAATCGGAGCATTTTTCAAAAATGCGCGGGCAATAGCCAAGCGCTGGCGCTGGCCGCCGGAAAGCAGGCTGCCGCGCTCGCCGATATCAGTATCCAGCCCATTCTCCTGCTCATCAACAAAATCTTTCAGATAGGCCATTTCCAGCGCGCGGTTAATTTCTTCTTCCGTGGCATCGGGTTTGCCCATCAAAATATTGTCGCGAATAGTGCCGGAGAACAGGAAGTTATCCTGAAACACCACCGCTATCTTGCTGCGCAGGCTTTCCAACGTAAGATTGCGAATATCCTGCCCGTCAATAGTGATACGGCCGGAGCAGACATCATAAAAACGCGGCAACAGGCTGACAACCGTAGATTTTCCGCCGCCGGAGTTACCGACCAAAGCAGTGGTGGTGCCGGCTTTGACATCAAGGTTAATATGCTTGAGCACCTGAACATCGGGGTTATAAGCAAAGCAGACATCTTCAAAGGCAATATCTTTAGTAACAGCCTTAAGCTCTTTGGCATCGGGCTTGTCGGCAATTTGCGGCTGAATGCTCAAAATATCGGCAATACGCTCAATCGCCAAAAAAGAAACCTGAACCGCGCTAAAGTTTTTGCCAATGCTCTTACTCAGATTATAGAGCATAATCAGCGCGGTGATAAAGGACACGAAGTTACCTGAAGTGATGGTGCCGTTAACAATCAGGTAGCTGCCATAGCCGATAACGCCGCCAATGCCGATAGAGGCAATAACATGCAGCATCGGGGTCATCCAGGCGGTGCGCTGAATCATTTTGATAGAAAGCTTAAACAGCTTGGTGATGACCGAATTGTATTCATCGTAAGTGCGCTTTTGCAGGTTATAAGAAGCAATTGTCTTGTTGCCGTGGTAGGTCTCGTTATAGTTGGTGAGGATAGTCGAACTCTCCTGCACGGTCTTAAAGATAACGCCTTTGATCATGCGGCGGACAAAAGTCAGCGGCAGCAAAGCGCAAATCAGCACGACAATAGCGATAATTGACAATTGCCAAGAGTTGTATATCAGAACGCATATCAGCGACAAAGAAGAAAATGTGCGGGAGACAAACAGCCGCAGATTATCTATCAATCCGCTGCAAGCAGTATCGACATCTGAAGAAAAGCGCTGGATAATGTGCCCGGAATCGTGCTTATCATAAAAAGCCGGCTCCAGAGTCAAAAGTTTGCGGAACAAAGCCAGTTTTACATCTGTAGTAATGCGTCCGCCCACCCAAGAATTGAGATAAGTAGCGGTATAGTTAAGCGCGCCCTGCACAAAAGTAAAGGCGACAATCAACAGCGGAATATAAGCCGGAGAATGAGCGCTTTTGTCTACCAAAACAACGTCCATATAGGGTTTGAGCGACATTGCGACAACCGCATCCAATGCCCTGATAGGAATACACAAAGCAATGGCCAACAGCGCCCGAAAGAGATAAGGACAGACAAAAGGCCACATAATTTTGTAGTGATCCATAAACGGAAGTTTGGGAGATTCAGCCAATTTATTCTTCTTAGACATATTTATTCCTACAACAAATTTAAGAATTTGATGATAGCATAGACAGCGGCAAATTCCATGACAATCATCAATTTATACATATTTTGAAAGCTCTTTTTGGAGGTTTTGTGATGAAACAGCCTTTGCGCGACAAAGGCGCCAATCCACCCGCCCAAAAACTCCATCATGTGCAAATCATTTTCCCGCACACGCCAACGCCCTTTGATTGCGGCATATTTGTCAACGCCATAGGCAAAAAATGTGGTGATATTGGCAAATATAAATTGAAACACCACAAACAACATAATTGTTTTGTGATGAAAAATCGGCGCGGTAAAATAGTGGTTCTCCAGATAATAGGCCGTTCCGATAATCAGCGTACTGTTAAGGAGAAACAGACAGTTGCGGCGCAAAGGATAAATAAAAGCCGCCAGTCCGAATAAAATTGCCGTAAAAGTTATAACCATAAGTTCTTACATCTTCTGTGGTACCAATCGCCAGCAGTGTAATATAATTTGTTTTAAATTGCAAATAGTGAATAAGTAAAAAAATATTATGTGAATTTGCAAAATTATCTTTATAATCAGTGTAGTTTTAAACTTTTTTGAGGGCGTTTTAATGAAAAAAACCTTGATAATGATTTCCGGTCTGCTGAGCGTGGCCGCCTGTGCCAATACGGAAAACAGCACCTTGGAAGAAATAATTTTTGACGACGGGAACTATACCGAGACCCGCAAGGTTACGGTGCAAAAGCAAGCTCCGGCTCCGGTGCGGGAAGCTCCTGCCGCTGATGTTGAGGTTGTTGAGGGTTTCGGAACATATCAGCTGCCGACCAGAGCCGAACGCTATGAAGAATATGCCCCCATGGCTGAGGTTTATGCAATTCCGGCAAGCCGCGCCACTAACCGTATGCTGGATGACACCCGCGATATTTATGAAAACAACGGCGATACCTTTTTGTTTATAACCGACCTCAAAAAAGCCGACCGCAAAATGCCGGACGGGATTTATAATGCCGAAAGGACAACCCGCAAGATTATTGAAGGCTCCAAGACATTTAAGGTGGTTAATGACAAGTCCGAGGCTGACTATATATTAGAAACCATTATTGACAATGCCGGTTCGCCGGAAGAACCGATTTTGGTATATAGAATGATTCTGCTTGATACCGAAAACAAGAAAATAAATGAATGGGTGGAAACTTTCCGCCGTGTCGGCAATGATGACCGCAGCTGGTGGTAATGCGCAAACTATTTTTGACATTGGCATTGAGTTTGTTCAGCCTGCCGGCTTTAGCTCTTGAAACGGCTGAAGATTATGACGACGGTATTCGGGCAATTTATGCCACCGCCTGCGAACCTTTGCGCTATGGCGAAAGCAACTCTGCCGCGCGGATGCGGGCTGCTGACAAAGCCGCGTTTGACGCGCTGGAAAATATGAACGAACTCAGCGATTATCACAGCAAATATGATGCCCACGACTACAGGGTTCTGGTCTATACGCTGGTAGATAATTACCTTGAAGATATGGCAGTGCGCACTTTGCAGCATGATGATAAACAGGTTTGCGTTGAAGTAACGGCCTATTTGAGTCAAAAGAGCATTGAGGCGGCAGCGCAAAAAATGGCGGCAGAACGCGAGGCGCAGTATCCGGACAGCCTGACAATAGAAAAATCGGCCTTGACCGAACCATCGCCAACCGGACTTCCGCCCAAACCGGAAATCAAAATCAGCCAGGATATTGCGGTTGAAAATGCTCTGGCCGAAGAAAAACCGGCAACTGCGGCGGCACCAAAGACCGAACATGGAAAGACTAAAGTATTTATAGAAAAAACTAAGTTTTATAATAACACTGATACCAATGCTTTTCTGGCGGATATTGCGGCACCGGTGGAAGAGAATCGCCAGCTGGCAATAACCAACAGCTTAAGCGACGCGGACTATATCATTAAAACCAAAGTGCTGCGCGCCAAGGTAGATCCGATTAACAAACAGACTAACCGCATGCAGATGGTGGTGGCGCTGGAATTGATAAACACTGCAGATTCATCAACGCTGACTGAGCACCAAAACCGCTTTATGCTGTTTGAGAGTTCTGAAAATGAACAAAGCGTGGCGGCATCGCTGCTAAGAAAGCTTTTGCGCAAAGCCTCCGGGCAAATTGTGCCAAAAATCAAAGCCAAATCTGCGAGCTCGGTTACTAACTCAATAATTACGCCGCCGGAAGATTAGCCCTCATCATCAGCCAACCAGCTTTCGTGCTGGCGGATATTGCGCACTGCCACAGAGTGGTTATACAGGCGAGGTT
>JBNMLW010000105.1:0-4261 GCA_050875025.1 Alphaproteobacteria bacterium | reverse complement strand
GTGGTTAACTCAATCCAGCGCCGCTTGGAGGCATCTGGCGAGGCGGAAATTCCCTCTGCTCAGATTGGGGAATATGTGATGGAGGCGCTTTCGGCTCTCGATCATATTGCGTATATCCGTTTTGCTTCGGTTTATCGGGACTTTAAGGAAGTCAGTGATTTTGAAGATTTTGTAGAAACTATAGACAGGTTAGCCAAACCTCAAGGAGATAAGTAATGGCCAAGTTTGTATCAGAAAAAATCAGAATGAAATCAGCCGCCAGACTGGCTGCGGTACAGGCAACCTATATGATTGAATATGGGCAGCTCTCGGTGGATGAGGTGATTAAAGACTTTATCAATGGAGAAGTCGGCCGCTATGTTATAGACGACGAGAGCACCGAATATGAGGAAAAAGAAGAGCTGGTTGAAATTGAACAGATGGATACCACATATTTTGCCGAACTGACCCGCGGCGTGCACAAAGAGAAAGAGCAATTGGAAAAATCTTTGGCGCATTATCTGCGCGAGGGCTGGTCTTTTGAGCGGTTTGACGGAACCTTGCGCGCGCTGCTTTTGTGCGCCGCTTATGAACTGGTGCATACAACAGATGTTGATTCAACTGTCATTGTTAAAGAATATGTTGATTTGGCGTATGCATTTTTTGCCAAGAGCGAGCCGAAAATGGTGAACGCATTGTTGGATCAGATTGCCAAACAAGTGCGTTAAAGAAACGCCTGATGGCGCATCAGAGGCACTATTGCCGGGGCAGCTTAATAAAAATTACGAGTGTTAAAAATGGCCAAGCTAAAGATATATGAATATCCGCATCCGATTTTGAAACAAAAGGCAGAAAAAGTAGCTGTTGTAGATGACAAACTGCGGGCTTTGCTGGATGATATGCTGGAAACGATGTATGCAGCCAACGGCTGTGGTTTGGCAGCTCCGCAAATCGGGCTTTCTAAGCGGATTGTAGTGATAGACATTGCTCATGAGGGCGAGGAACCTGCACCGCTATATATGGCGAATCCGGAAATTATTTGGCACTCTGAAGATACGGAAGTTTGCGAAGAAGGGTGTTTGTCTTTGCCGGAAATGCGGGCGGAAGTTGAACGTCCGGCCAGTGTGAAAATCCGCTACTTGGATTATAACGGCAAAGAGTGCGAACTGCAAGCCGATGACTTTTTGGCGGTGGCGGCTCAGCATGAGATAGATCATTTGGACGGTATTTTGTATATTGACCATTTGAGCCGGCTCAAACGCCAGATGGTGGTTAAAAAATTGGAAAAAAGCCGCAAAGAAAAGAGATGAGGAATCAGCCGAGATGAAAATTGTATTTATGGGAACGCCGGATTTTGCCGTGCCGACATTGCGGGCGCTGTGCGAAAAACATGAGGTTGTGTGCGTATATTGCCAGGCTCCCAAAGAAGCCGGCCGCGGGCAGAAGGTGCTCAAATCTCCGGTGCAGGTCTTTGCGGAGGCCAAAGGGATTGAGGTGCGCACGCCCAAGAGCCTGCGCTCTGTGGAAGAGCAGGAGAAGTTTGCCGCTCTTAAGGCAGATATTTCTATTGTGGCGGCATACGGGCTGATTCTGCCCAAGGCGGTGATTGAGGCTTTTCCGTTGGGATGTTTGAATGTCCATGGGTCGCTGTTGCCTAGGTGGCGCGGCGCGGCGCCAATCCAACGGGCGATTGAAGCCGGCGATAAAAAAGGCGGCACTACAATTATGCAGGTGGTGGAGGCTCTTGATGCCGGCGCAATGTATAAAAAAGGCGAAATTGCGATTGATGAAAATACAGCCGGCGGCAGTCTGCATGACGCAATGGCAGAGTTGGGCGCCCGCCTGATTACGGAAGTTTTGGCTGATTTGCCGAATATTAAGCCGGAACCGCAAGATGAGAGTTTGGTTACCTATGCTGCCAAGATTGACAAAGCTGAGGCCAAATTGGATTTCAAACAACCGGCGGAAGTATTGGAGCGCAAGATAAGGGCCTTTAATCCTTATCCGGCTTGTTATTTTGAATATAATGGCGAACGTTTTAAGATTTTGCGGGCTAAGGTTATTAATGAACAGGGAACCCCCGGAGAGATTTTGTCCGGACAAGGTTTGAGAATTGCCTGCGCCGACAAGGCTTTGGCAGTAATCGAGATTCAGCGCCAGGGCAAAAAGGCAATGCCGATAGAAGACTTGCTGCGCGGTTTTTCTTTTGCCGCCGGAACAATTTGCGCATAGCTGCAGATAAGTAATAAAATAGGCAAACCCCGCAATAAAAATTGCGGGGTTTGTTGTTTAGAATTTTGATCTGAATTTCTCGATAAGACGGAGAATATTCAAATCCGACAGAGAGAGCTCCGTTAACTTTTTCTCAACAAGTTTTTTGCTGTTGGCAATCGCCTTGGCGCGATAATAAATCATCGGGCTGATGCCTTGCTGCTTGATAATCGGTTCCATATCGGTAAAGAGCTGGAAGGCTCTTTCTGATATTTGGCCGTTTTTGAATATGCACTCAATCAAGCGCGCATCAAAATATCCGGCAACCGGAACAGATTCCTGTATAAAGTCAAAGATTATGTCTTTGACATCCAGAGGAATTGTTCCATCAGGCAGGCAGCTTTTGAGTGCCACGCCAATCTGCTTGTCATAGAGTTCTTCTATGAAAGCAAAACGCGGTTCCAGAGCCTGATAAAGCTCATGGATGCTCGGCTGAGCTCCAATTCCGCGCAGGCTGTTGACGTGCTTTATACTTTGTTTGGTATAGAGCAAATCTTCACTGTCGCGGGCACCCATGCGGCCAAGGTTTTCGGCCAGAACTGCCATAGCCTTGGAAGTAGGTTCATCCTCAAGCCGCTCTTGTGCCAAGTGATATAACTTGTCCTCTCTATCAGATAGATTCTGAATAAGAGAGAGCATTTTGCCCACTTGCTTGCGCTTGGCTTCATACGGTTTAATGACGTAGGCGCGGCGCAAGATGGTCAGAGCCTGTTTAACGCTGACTTCCGGTGAAGCTATTTTGTTATACAGCTCCGGAAGCGCGGTGTGCAGTTTTACTCGGCGCATATCAGCCAGGCATTTTTGATGCCATTTGGCGTAAGTGCTTTTTTCCACCTCATTGATATCGTTAAACAAGATGTTCATATCATGCACAAACGGATAGTCGTTCTGAATTGCGTTGTAAAAAAACTTGCGGGTTGCGGGCTCAGCTTTTGCCAACATTTCTTTCTCTGCTTTTTTTAATGTATTTGCCATAATTGTATAAATTTAATAAATAATACTTTTTTCCAATTGTTAATGATAGCACATCAGCGCGGGCGGTGCAACAATAAATTCAGTTCAAAACATTGCAATAAAAAATCCTCCAAACCATAAGGCCGGAGGATTTTTTGTTAGATTCTTACCCATTGGGTGTAGCGCTCGGCGGCATCTATCAGCGTATTAAACGCTTCAAGCCGGCGGATTTTGCGCGGAACCTGATTAGATTCATGAGAATCATCTCGGGTTTGCGCCCATTTAAGCCGCTCAATTTCCTTATCCCTTTGTGCTTCAATATAAGGGAGCAGGATTTTGATATTGCGTTCATCAAAACGCTTATCAATTTGATAGACGCCTTTTTCGTCTTTGGCAAGCATCAGACGAATGGCATCAAGCGGAACAAAGTTGCCGTCTTCCCACAACAAACCCCAAAAGTGCGGATCTGAGTAGTAGTCTTTGCCGACACGGCGGAAACTGTTTTGTATCCAGTCAACGCAGAAGTTGTTAATGCGTTTGCTGCTGTCAGGATATTTCAGCCCGATAGTCAGCAACCTGCCAATTTTGGCCGGATACATGGAAAAGTACTTGGTTACATAGCTCTCAAATTCCGCATATTCGCTCTCAGTCAAGGCAACAGCTGATGAGGAGCGGTTGGCAATATAGGCGTTGATGTAGCCGCGCAACCGGTCAATCAGCATCTGAACCTGTCCTTCGGCAACAGTGCGGCTTCGGCGTTCGAAGTTTTCTCTGGGCATTCTCCTCAGCGGCGAATTGCTCTGCAATTTTTTGCTTTCTCGGTTAATCCAGAAATTTGAGAAATACTCAAAAGCCTCTTTGCTTACTTCTTTGCTTTTGTACCAGGATTTTAACTTTTCCAGCTTTTGCTGTAAATTTAAACCTTTGAGCGATAAATTTTGCTCGTTGTTCAACTTAGGTTTTTTAGCCATAATTATAAAAAATTTTTGTTATTAATAATAAAAACTGTAGCTCTAATATATCAATTATTGTTTCTTTTTTCAACTATTTTATTTTT
>JBNMLW010000104.1:0-4271 GCA_050875025.1 Alphaproteobacteria bacterium | reverse complement strand
TTGATAACCTGTGCCTGCTAAAAACCCACCCTGTCCATGATCAAATTCACCGCCTGATAGAAATGCAAATTGGCTGCAATTTTCTAAAAGAGCACAAAATTATATATATTCCCTGGTGCGACGGGAGTTTTTACCATGAATAAGGAGCTGATAGAAAAACTTTTTGCCAAACCCGGCTGTATCACGTTTTCACCGGCCTCCAAAGCCGATATTGCCCGAACCCAGACCCAACTCCAAGAAATGAAATTTGCCGCTCTGCCGGACGATTTTTTGGACTTTTTGAGCTATTGCGACGGATGTTATTATGACGGGCTGGAAATGTTTGGCGCCAAACCCCATCCCCGCCACAAAAAACAATACACTTTCCGGAATCTGTCTGAAGAAAACCGCGATTTCTGCGATTATAAATTCTTCCTCGGCAAACTGATTATCGGACGCATGTCCGAACATCTGCTTATTTATGATGAACAAAATAAGCTTTATGCCGTTCTTGACAGAGTCAATCTCTGTTCCATGATTGAATCTTCAGATTTTGACGGGCTTATGTCGGCTATTTTACAGTTTTGCGAAGACTGATAAAATCTAATCTTCTTTATCCTTGCCGTTCAGTTCTTCCAGCTGTTGCAAATCTTCTTCATCGGTTTCCGTTGCCTCAAACCGATATTTTTCATTAAACCAATTTCCCAGGTCTATATCTGCGCAGCGCTTACTGCAAAACGGCCGATACTTAGTGTCGGTAAATTCTTTTTTGCAAATCGGACACTTCATTTTTCTACCCTTCCGCTGCCTTGGCAAGTCGGGCACTCAACGCTCAACACATCTTGCAGGCTCGGGCGGCGGCGCACTCTGCTGACTTCTACCAAACCGGCGCGGCTCAAACCGTAAACACTACTGCGGATATAATCGCGGCGCAAACCTTCTTCCAGTATTTCAATTGCATTTTTAAGATAGCGGTATTCTGAAGAACCGGCAAAATCAATTACTATTTTACCAGACAAATTGCGCAAAATTATCTGGCGGGCAATTTCTTCCGCAGCCTCAATATTTAGCCGCCCCAAACTGCCCAATCCGTCATCATCGCCGCTATCCACGTCTATTGCTGTGCAGGCTCTGGCTTCTTCAATAATTATTCTGCCGCCGCTTTTGAGTCTTACTTCCTTTTGCAAAGCCTCAATAATAGCCTCTTCCAAACCATATTCCTCAAACGGATTCGCCCTAAATTCAACCGCAAAATCATCAGCCAAAGCTTTTTCCAAATTATGATCATTAACCACTATTTTGGTTAATGTTGCTTTGTTGCGGTTAATGTTATCGCTTATCATGCTGTGGCGTTCCAAAAGCAGCATTGGAGCTTTGGCCGTTTTGGCTTTTTGGCGCACGCCGTCAAATTGACCGCGCAGCAATTCCATCTCGGCATCAATATCCCTAACATCCGCATTAGCAGCAGATGTGCGGACAATCCAGCCTTCTTGTCCGGTAGTATTTTCCCAGACATGTTTTTTGAGTTCATCAGCGCGGAGTTTATCGGCAATTTTGGCTGATACCTCAATATTCATGCGATATGGGCAATACACCAAATTTTGTCCTACAAATTGCAAAGAGCGCACCAATTTGGCGCCTTTTTCCGCTCTTTGTTCTTGAGCAACCTGAACAATAACCTCCTGCCCTTCATTGGCATTGAGTTCGTCTCTGTCATATTCTTCGGCATTCAAAAATGCTTCTTTGCTGTCGCCGATATTTACAAAATATCCGATTTTGCCGTTAGCCAGCTCAATCTTTTTGGTTATTCGGCCCAAATATACATTGCCTTCAGAAGCTCTGCCCAAATCAGCAATTTCCAAAGTCTGCAGTTCGCCTGCCGCTAATCCGGCCAAACGCACCAACTGATTCTTTTTCTCATAAACAATCGTATCAACAGCAGTCATTTTTTTCTCCTATTTAATACCGGCGCCAATTAACAAATTTCTGGTTTCAAACAGCGGCAGTCCGACAACTCCGGAATAAGATCCGACCATTTTGCGAACCAATGCCGCCAAACGCCCTTCTATCTTATAACCGGCGCATCCGACCCACTCTTTTGAAGCCACATATTCCAAGATTTCCGATTCCGACATTCTTTTCATCATTATTTTGGTAGTATTAAGCCGCAGGCTGGCTTTTCCATCGGCATTAATCACACATACCGCGCTCAATACCCGATGCGTTTTGCCGGACAGCAAACGCATTACTTTTACCTGTTCTTCATCAGTATGAGATTTTTGAATTATCTTTGTCCCGCAGGCAATCACGGTATCGCACGCCAACACTACCTTGTGCGGATGTTTTTCTGCCACATGGCTGGCTTTTTCCAGCGCCATGCGTTTAACATAAGCCGAGACTTTTTCCCCTTTATGCGGAGTTTCGTCAATATCTGCCGGCTCAATAATTTCCGGAACCATATCAATTTGTTCCAGCAGCAGTTTCCTTTGCGGTGAAGCCGAAGCCAATATAAAATCTTTAGTCAACCGACGCTCCCAAAATCAAAAAAAGGCAATTTCACCCGAAAATATCAGCTATACAGCAGCCGCATCTCGACTAAAATTGCCTTATAAATAGACCGATTATTTAACTAAAACATCGTCATCATAAGTTTTTTCCATTCTTTCGTGGCGCTCCTGAGCCTCAACCGAAAGAGTGGCAACCGGACGAACTTCCAAACGTTCAATACCTATCGGATCTCCGGTTTCTTCACAATATCCGTAAACACCGTCTTCAATTCTCTTCAACGCATCATTGATTTTAGAAATCAGCTTGCGGGCGCGGTCGCGGGTACGCAGTTCCAAAGCTTTGTCAGCTTCCAAAGATGCGCGGTCAATTTGATCCGGCTGGTTCAAACCGCCTTCTTTAAGCTCATTCAGTGTATCGGTAGCCTGTCCGATTAAAGATTTTTTCCAGTTAAGAAGCTTCTGGCGGAAATACTCCAGTTGCATATCGTTCATATATTCTTCATCGGCAGAAGGTTTATAATCAGGCGGGAGAATGATGTTTTCCATATTTTTTACTCCTTAACATCTGTTTGTTTTATATATAGCAGGTAACATATAAAATTCAGCATAAAAATCAAGCTATTTTCACTTTTTATCACCTGCCGGACTCATGATGTGAGTTTGGCTAATTCCACCTCTACTCTGAGCTCTATTTCAGCCATAATCTCCTGCAGTTTCGGATCAGAAGATTCAGCCTGATGCTCTTTTACCAGCCTTGCGGTCTCTATCAGCTTATCTTTTGACATATAGCCGAGCAAAAGCGCGTCTCTGATATCCTCAAGTTTTTCCAACAGCGAATATCCGCGTTTAATTAGTTTTTTGCGGATTTCCCTTTCTTCTTCGCTGCCGACGGTTTGCGCGGCAAAAATTGCGTCTGTCACCGATATCCCGGATGTTCCGCCGATTTGCTGCGGCTTATTGGCCATAGTCTCGTTAAGATAAGCCGAAAAACTCTCTCCGCCGCCGGCCTTATGCACACCTTTAGGGCTGTTCAGTTCGCTGGTTTTATTTATGTCATTAACCTTAATCACTGCGCTCTCCCTACTGAAATGTCCATGTAATCACGTTATCATCGCCTGATTTGCAGCTTTCTGATGCTGTTTTCATGCTCACCGGCAAAGCATTTGCATCTCCGGCCTTAACATCGCCAATCGGCAAAACAAAGGTTTTATCATTGATTTTTAGTTGAAACAAATCGCTGTTTTGCCCATTATTCCAATTAATTTGACTAAGATTTACACAGCTTCTTACCGGCAGTCCCTTAAAAGTTACGTCAAAATAATCATCGCCCAATGTTGATGTTGCTATCGTAACTTCGCCGTTTTGGCGGTGTATCAGCTTATCATCTGTATACATCTGTGCCGGAACCAGCTGCTCTTTTCTAATCTTTTCGGGAGTTGTCGGAATATTGGCATAATTACCTTCCAAATGATAGCGGGAAACAACGTTTTTCTGCACTTCCTGAATTTCGTTTTCAATCATATTCTGCTTAAAAGCTTCAAACATTCCGCCGATTATTTTAATTATGCCCACAGTCATTACCGTCACAACCGAAATTGCCGCGATAGCCTCCATCATTGTAGTGCCATTTTGATTACTTTTAATCATTTTTTCTCCTGATATTCAGAATATCATTAAAAGTTTTTCTAAACAACATTTTTGTAATATAAATTTACTTTATTTTTAGATTTTTATCTACTATAGTATCTTCGTCGTGGATATTAACATATCCATATATAGTTTAAC
>JBNMLW010000103.1:0-4280 GCA_050875025.1 Alphaproteobacteria bacterium | reverse complement strand
GGATTCCCCAGCCCGACAATCAAAAACATCAAAAAACTTTCAAAAATAAATCCTGAAAAAATCAGGATTCCGCTATTGTTCAACTTGTAAAACAAGCAGAGCGATTTCTGAAAATCAAAAACCGCTCTGAATACTGTATAAGACTATTTTCTGAGGAAGTCCACGTGAATAGGCTTATCGCTAACCGGATGGAATTGAACATCCTGACATTTTACCTTGTGTTTTTTGCCATCCAAAACAATTTCGATATCGGCATCATAAAAACCAACGGTGTCCAAAGCCTTCTCAAGCTCAACCGGGTGCAAAGAAATCATGATTGATTCCTGTTTGCCACCATAAATAACGGCAGGGATGCGTCCCTCACGACGACATGCACGAGCTGCCCCCTTACCTGCTTTCTCACGCTTTTCAGCATTAAATGTAATATCTACCATTTTATTTATCCTTATAAAGTTAAACACTGCAAAACCTCCAGGGGTGTCCCGCAGTTGACTCAGTCATACAACCTTTTTCCATATTTTTCAAGGAGTTTTTAAAAAAAGAAAAAGCCGTTCTTCATAGAACAGCTTTATTCTCCTAATTTTTGGTTGTTGTGCTTTCTTTTTGAGCTCCAATAGCAAGCTCTTCAAGTTCTTCTTCCGGCAATCTGATCGCAAAAATTTCTTTTGGACGCAGCAATCTGCCAAAATCAATATAGACGGCGACCCAGACCCAAGAATCCTCACACAACACATCGCTATTCGCAAAGCTGGCTACAAGTTCGAAGTCTCCGACCTTTAAGATACCGGTGGAACAATTATCCTTGTTGGCACAGTCGGTTGGCAAAAAAGCGCCATATCGACAAGAAACAAGATAATCAACAAACTTTCGATACTTGTTGCTTATTGCCGCTTGAAAAACAATGTGGACGATTATGGCCGCACAAAACATGCAAACAACTCCGCCGGAATCCTGATACATAACAAAATGTATCACAATCGCAATCAAGAGCAGTATATCCAGACATGACCAGATATTTTCCAGCTTGTACACCTTATAAAGATGCATAACTTTTGAGGAGAGCAAAACTGCCATCCCCCAACACATCAAAACAATCACTGATGCATAAAACAGCTTTTCCATACCTCTGTTAATTTACTTGTGCAACAATTCTAATTCCCAAACATTTCTCAAGCAGTCCAATCCGACAATTTTGGCCACCAAAACTTCAGGCAGCTGCCCTGGAAAGAAAAAGTGACCGGAACATTCTTCACCGCGATACATAAATCTACAAGTGTAAGAAGTGTTATCTTCTTCGTCATCATGTTCCACATCATAAACCACGACAACTCTTGCCAACTTAGGATAAAAATTGCGCATTATCAATACAAGTATGCACGCTACCAAGACTCCAATCATATACAAAAAAATTAAGGATTAATAATTCAATAACTGCCAATCAGGCTAGACAAAAATAAAAACAAAGTCAATAAAAAACCATTTTCCATACAGAATATGGCAACTAAAAAAGCTGAAAATTCAGCAAATGAATTTTCAGCTCCTTTTGCACTATCTTGAGCAAGGTCGGCTAGTGGTGCAGATAGAGGCATTTAGAAGGCGAGGAAAATTTTAGTGTACAAAGAAGTACATGAATTTTCCGAGACCGAACTAAATGCCTCTAGATGCGCTGCTAGACGAGCTTGCCTACCTATTTTTCCAGGTCCTCACCAGTCTCCTGATTAACTCTCTTGGCAGAAAGTTTAATCTTGCCGCGGTTGTCGCAGCCAAGGCATTTAACCCAGATTTGGTCGCCTTCTTTGTAGAAGTCAGAAACAGAGGCTATACGCTCATTTTTAACTTCTGAAATGTGAACCAAACCTTCGGTGGTGCCCAAGAAGCGGACAAATGCGCCAAAGTCCATAATTTTGGTAATGGTACCATGGTAAATTTTGCCTTCTTCCGGCTCGGCAACAATACCCATAACCCACTCCAGAGCAGCATCGCCTTCCTCTTTCTTCATCGAGGCAATTTTTACAATACCGTCATCAGAGATATCAATTTTGGTATGGGTCTTTTCAACAATCTCACGAATAACCTTGCCGCCGGTGCCGATAACTTCACGGATTTTATCAACCGGAATCTTAATAGCGACAATACGCGGAGCGCGGTCAGAAACATGCGGACGCGGCTCGGCAATAGCCTTAGCCATTTCACCCAAGATATGGATACGGCCTTCATGAGCCTGAGCCAAAGCGGTCTTCATAATCTCTTTGGTGATGGAAGTAATTTTAATATCCATCTGCAGAGCGGTAACGCCGTCTTTAGTACCGGCAACCTTAAAGTCCATATCGCCAAGGTGGTCTTCATCGCCCAAGATATCAGTCAGCACGGCAACACGACCGTCATCTTCTTTAATCAAGCCCATGGCAATACCGGCAACCGGTTTGGTCATCGGCACACCGGCGGCCATCAAAGACATGGTAGAACCGCAAACTGTAGCCATAGAAGAAGAGCCGTTAGATTCCATAATTTCCGAAACCACACGGACTGTGTAGGGGAATGAATCTTTGTCTTTCGGCATCATCGGGTGAATTGCGCGCCAAGCCAATTTTCCGTGACCGATTTCACGACGTCCCGGGCTGCCCAAACGGCCGCATTCGCCAACCGAGAACGGCGGGAAGTTGTAGTTCAGCATAAAGTCTTCTTTATATTCATCAAGCAGGCCGTCAACAATTTGTGCATCTTCGCCGGTGCCCAAAGTTGTAACAACCAGAGCCTGAGTCTCGCCGCGGGTAAACAAAGCAGAACCATGGGCGGTCGGCAATACATCTACCTGGCAAGAAATCGGGCGAACAGTTTTGGTATCGCGCCCGTCAATACGGTGGCCGGTAGTCAAAACTGCTTCACGCATAACTCTATGCATCAATTTTTCAATTGCATCTTGAGCATAGCGCTGTTCAAACTCATTTTCCGGATCCAAAGTAGCCTTAAACTTCTCAGAGGCAGCGGCAATCAATTCACCGCGTTTAAGTTTGTCTGTCTCTTTGAAAGCAGCCTCAAAATCAGCGGTAAAGCCTTTGGCCAATTTGGCATAAAGCTCATCAAATTCCGGCGGAAAAGTCGGAGCAGCCCATTTTTCTTTACCGGCTTCAGCCTCTAATTCCGCAATCAGTTTAATAACCGGCTGGAAGCTCTCAAAACCAAACATAACGGCGTTCAGCATAGTCTCTTCCGAAAGCTCCTGAGCCTCGGATTCAACCATCAATACGCCCTCATTAGTACCGGCAACAACCAATTCCAAATCAGTATCTTTAAGCTGTTCCAGTGTCGGGTTCAAAATAAATTCGCCGTTTTTATAACCGACTTTAGCGCCGCCGATCGGCCCCATAAACGGAATACCGGAAACTGCCAAAGCAGCAGAAGCCGCAATCATTGCCGGAATATCGGAGTCGGTGTTCTGGTCATGAGCCAAAACCGTGCAAACAATTTGAACTTCATTTTTGAAAGCATCCGGAAACAGCGGGCGTATCGGACGGTCAATCAAGCGGGAGAGCAAAACCTCACGCTCGGAGGGCTTGCCCTCGCGTTTCATAAAGCCGCCGGGAACCTTACCGGTTGCATAATATTTTTCCTGATAGTTAACAGTCAAAGGAAAGAAATCCTGATCTGCCTTTACCTCTTTTGCGGCACAAACCGTTGCAATAACCTGAGTCTCACCATAAGTAACGACTACAGCGCCCTGCGCCTGTCTGGCCATTTTGCCTGTTTCTAATACTAACTTGCGGCCGCCCCATTCCATTTCTTTGCGGCACACCTTAAAATCGATCATATTTCTTTACCTTTCCTTCTCATACAATCATCTACCTGCCCCATGCAGGATTTTTATAAAAGAACCGCGGAGGCTCATTCCCCCGCAGTTCAAAAAACTCTATCCATTCGGATAACTGTTCAAAGAAGACAAATTCATATCAGCAACCGGAGCAAAAAAACAAGCGCTCAAAATTCCAACGCGGACAAAACCGCGTACACATTTACTGCCCTGTATTTTCTGCTCCGAATGCCGCATAAAATTATTTTCTAAGATCAAGTTTCTTAATCAAAGTCTGATAACGCTCTTCGCTCTTGCCTTTCAGATAGTCCAAAAGGTGGCGGCGGCGGCTGACTTTCTTCATCAAGCCCAAGCGGGAGTGGGTATCTTTGGCATGGGTTTTGAAGTGTTCAATCAGCTTATTGATTTCAGCAGTCCAGATAGCAATCTGAACTTCCGGCGAACCGGTATCATTAGCGTTAATAGCATAAGC
>JBNMLW010000102.1:0-4301 GCA_050875025.1 Alphaproteobacteria bacterium | reverse complement strand
GTAGGGTGGGGGGATAAATATGCAATATTTTTATCTAGATTGGTGGTTAAGAGGTTGTGTTTGGATAAAATTATAATAATAAAAATCCCCGTTCTGTAGTTAAGGACGGGGATTTTGCGGTGTTATAAGTTATAAGCTCGGAGCGGGTACCGGTAATTTGGGCGCCGGGGCTGCGGCTTGCGGCGCAGACGGCGAAACAACCGGAATATTAGGCTGAGCCGCTGCAGGTTCCGGCGCAGCAGCTTGCGGAGTTTCAGCGGTCGGAGCTTTAGGCTCAATATTTATGCTCGGTATCGGAATATCGGCTTTTGGTGCTGCCGGTTCAGCCGGTTTGGCGGCAACTTCGGCCTCGGGTCCCGGGGTTTTGATATCTGTCATATTGTTGAGCAACATGTGGTTAACCTGATCGCCGACTTTAATTCCATGGCGCTTGACTTGTCCGGCGTTGAGCTCGATAACGGCGCGCACCGGATCTCTGGAGATGATTAATTCTTCGCTCATTGGCTCGGCATTTTCTCTAATCATGCTGACGGTGGCATCGGGAGCGACAAAAATCATATCCAAAGGAATTTTGGTGTTTTTCATCCACATGGCAGTGGGGCGAACCGGGTAGATATTAAAAATCATACCATTGTTAAAGCCCAAGTTGGTGCGGTGCATCAAACCGGTTTTGAGGTCATCGGGAGTGCTGGCAACTTCTACCATAAAGCGGATGTCTCCATTGCTGGTTTTGATAACCAGCGGGGTGGTTGGTTTGACTTCCGGCTCATTAGAGCAAGATGCCAAAACCAGGGCAACTAAAAATAATTTGGCAAATTTAAGCATGTTTGGTCTCCTTTTTTTGCGAATCCAATTTACGAGGCTGCCAGGCCGATACAACAACAGGTCCGTTTTGCGAGATAAGAATCTTGCGCTGACGGGCGGCGCCGGCTCTGGAAAATGAGCGCTGGTTCAGGCTGGTCTTGAATTTCTGAGCCATTTCTTCCAGCGGGACGATATTTTTTTTGCCGGCAAGGTAATTATCAGCATAAGAATCGGAGTTTTTGATAAATTCGCTCAGCTCGGTGCTGCTCATGGGAGAATATTTTTTCCAAATCAGCTCTAAAAACGAATTTATTTTGTCCAAAAAAGCCGGAGCCTCCATCAATGGCAGTCCGTGTTGCAGAATCTGAACCATCGCCGGTTCGGAAAAACCGCGCTCGTCACATATAAAAAGGCTGGGAATCAGGTATTCCATATTGTTGTTGAGGGCAAAATGGACTTGCGCCAAAAACAACAGGTGATGCAGTTTGTCATTTTCCAAAAATGCGTCATCGCGGTCGGCGCGCCTGAAGAACCAATTGGCAGCATCCAGTGCAGAATTTATGGCGGGCATGGACATCGGCGTTTCCTCTGTTAATACATATTGCTTTGAGTATAAAGGCAAGAGCGGTTAATTACAAACAAATATTAAAAGATAACCACGATAAAATTAATCTGCTGAAAACGTCTTTTTGCTCTTGTGTTATGAGGATTAATACGTTAATTTGTGAACAGTTTGTAATGTTTTTATTCAAGGACGCGCCAAATGTTGGGTTTGAACAAATTTGTTTGCGGATTAACAGCGCTTTTTATGCTTTCGGCTTGTGCCAGCGCGGTTTTTCCGGATTTTGACGATAATGAAGATGATGTTGAGGTATCTGAGGGCGGCCGCGTGGTGCGGGATATGCCCAAGGAAGAATCTTCGCTGAAGGCTGATACCGAAAATGCCGCTTATGAAGGCGAAGAAGACGCTGATGAAGAAAGCTCCGAACCGGCAGAGAAGGTAGAACCGGCCGAGACAACTCCGGTTGCCGCTGAAGAATTGGACAATCAGCCGGCCGTGGTTGAACAAGCTGCCGAGGAAAAGGAAGTTGTTGATGAGCTGACAGAAGATGCGACTCCGAATCTGAGCTATCGGGTTGAAACCATTTATTTTGATAACGGCAGTTCGGCAGTTGACCGCAAATATAACCCGAATTTGCGCAAGGTTGTAAAAATGGCTAAAGAGCACAATGCGGAAGTTATTGTATACGGCTATGCTTCCAGCCGCACCCGCAATACTGACCCGGCAAGCCACAAGCTGGCCAACTTTAAGGTTTCTATGGAACGGGCGCAAAATGTGGCTGATGCCCTGAAACGCGCCGGCATTCCGGCTGCCAAAATCTCGGTTCAGGCATTGTCTGATTCTGCTCCGGCTTATCAGGAAGTTATGCCTGAAGGTGAGAGATTGAACCGCCGCGCGGAGATTTATATCTCTTACTAAAACAAGGAGAGCGTGATTGAAACAATCTGCCGAAGATAAATCATTGGGCGGGAATCTGTGGAAGATTCCCGCTGTTGATGAGCGCTCGGCAGAATTTTTGGTTGAACAATGCCATCTTCCTTTAGTTATGGCCCGGATACTTACGCTGCGGGGGATTTCACCGGCGGAAGTTCCGAGTTTTTTGGATCCTAAGCTTCAAGATTTGATGCCCGATCCGGCTGTGCTTAAGGATGTGTCTAAGGCTGCCGGACGAATCGCTGAGGCGGTGATAAAAAAGCAAAAAGTTGCTATTATCGGCGATTATGATGTGGACGGGGCGACATCGTCGGCAGTGTTGCGCTTGTTTTTGGAGTCGGTCGGCATTGAACCTGATGTGCATATTCCCGAGCGGGAAGAAGGCTATGGCCCGAGTATTGCCGCGGTAGATGCCTTCAAGGCTAAAGGGGCGGAACTCCTGATTACCACCGACTGCGGCACGACGGCTTTTGAGCCGCTGGAATATGCGGTTGCGCAGGGGATGGATGTGATTGTAATTGACCACCATGAGGCGGAGGCAAAACTGCCCAAGGTTTATGCGGTGGTGAATCCCAAGCGCCTTGATGAAGATAATGATTATCCATACTTAAAATATATGGCGGCAGTCGGGGTTGTGTTTATGGTGGTGGTTGCCATTAACCGGGAGTTGCGCCAACGTGGTTTCTATGGCACAGAGCATGCGGAGCCAAAGCTTATGCAATGGCTGGATTTGGTAGCATTAGGCACAGTGTGCGATGTGGTTCCGCTTAAAGGGCTGAATCGGGCGTATGTCCGCCAGGGACTGAAGATTATGTCCAATACCCGCAATGTGGGGCTGAAAACATTGCTGGAAAAATCCGGATTGACGGAGCCTCCGACCGCTTTCCATCTGGGGTTTTGCTTGGGGCCGAGAATTAATGCCGGCGGCAGAGTCGGGACATCTGATATCAGCCATCGCTTGTTGTGCAATACCAAAGAATATGAGGTGCAGCTGCTGGCTGATAAACTGAATGAATATAACAGCCAGCGCAAAGATATTGAAAACTATGTGCTTTTGCAGGCTATAGAAATGTTGGAAGGCACTCCTCAGGAATATCCGATAGCCTTTGTGGCCGGGCACGATTGGCATCAGGGAGTTGTCGGCATTGTGGCCGGAAAGCTCAAAGAACGCTACAATCAGCCGGCTTTTGTAATGTCTATTGAGGCGGATGAGGTTAAGGGGTCGGCGCGTTCTATTCCGGAAGTAGATTTGGGCGCGTTGGTTATGGCCGCCAAAGAGAAAGGCGTTTTGACCAAGGGCGGCGGGCATACCATGGCGGCGGGCTTTTCGCTGGAAGAAAGCAAAATTGAAGAATTTAGAAAATTTGCCGGCGAATATGTGCTGCAGCATATCGGCGGCGACGGTATTACTCCGGTTTTGGAAATTGACGCGGTTTTGAGTGTGGCCGGGGCAAATAAAGAACTGGCGGCCGGTTTGGAGATGTTGGAGCCATACGGCGCCGGGAATCCGGAACCTAAATTGATGCTCAAAAATGTGCAGATTCTTAAGCCGGTGCTGGTTGGAATCGGGCATGTGCGGTGTATCTTAACATCAGATAACGGCGGCAGCCTCAAAGGAATGGCTTTCAGAGTCGGTGATAATGACATCGGACAGGCTATGCTAAACAACAAAGGCGAGCATTTTGACGTGGTGGGAGTATTGCGCCGCGACCGCTGGCAAGGCAGAGATGATGTTCAATTTATTATAGAAGATATCAAGAGGTGTTAATATGGCAAAGGCAGAAATAAAAAAACGGGCGAAAAACATTAAAAAAATTCGTTTGGAGCGGGAAAAAGCCGTGTTTATGAAATTAGGCGGCAAGCTGCGGGCATATTTGTTTACCGGTATTTTGGTTACGGCGCCGGTGGCGATTACGCTTTATTTGGCAATCAAATTCGTTTTGTGGATAGATTTGCTGGTTAATCGTCTGCTGCCGCCGCAATATAAGCTTGATAATATGCC
>JBNMLW010000101.1:0-4301 GCA_050875025.1 Alphaproteobacteria bacterium | reverse complement strand
TATAATAAAGTTGTTTTGCACATTTCCGGCAACAACCGGCACCCAATTCATTGTAATATGGCAGGTCTCATCACCAGACAACGTCCGATTATCACAACCATTGTCAAAGGTAAATCCGGCGGCGGGAGGCTCGGCCAAATCAACACTGACTATCTTAACCGCAGTTTTACCAGTAGTACCAAGGGTCAGGACATTTTTGGCTTCGGTTCCCAAAACAACTTGCCCCATTGGCACCGGATCCGGAGTGGTAGTAAGAGGAATCTCGCCGTCAACGGTCGAAAACTCAATATTTTGAGCCAACGGAGCTGTATTGCTGATGTTCAAAACATCGGCATTATCTGTAAACACAGGCTCCTCATAGTCATCAACCCGCTGATTGCTTTTAATCAGCAGAAACACACCAAATATAAAGATTAATAAAGAAGTAATACCAATCGCAAGAATAATGCGATTGGTTTTTTTTACATACTTCTCGGAATGTGTTAAGTTATCTCTTTCCATTGCCGCTTATCACTGCGTCCTAACCACGCTGCAGAACACACCGTTACGTCCTAAGATACCGCAGGTTTTATCCCCCTCTTCCAGAGTTTTAACAGGCCCGATGCGCAAGTGAAACAGTTCTTTTCCCTGACCGTCTGCCGGTGCGTCAACCGAGAAAAACGGCTCATAGCGTTTTAGATCGGCTCCGTATTGAGAAGACAGTCTATCCCATAATTTTTCCAAATTAGAGACATTGTCATCTGTGCCAAGCTCAATTGAAATATTGGAACCAGCGCTATCACTAAACCCTGACCCATAGCCGTATTGCTGAACATAAGGATTAGGACGTCCGCCATTGTCATTGTAGCTTATACGCTGCATTTTGGAGTAGTCAAAATTTGCCGCTGCGCCACTGCCAGATTGGAAACCGATGCCAACGCCGCCAGATGTCGAACCGGCAACACCCGACGCTCCTTGTCCGGAACCGTATTGCGGCACCACAACCTGACTTTGGCCGATTTGCACATCATATTGCCCCGGAATCGACGCCGCCGCACCACGGCCTGTCGCCATCGAACCGGAGTTGCTGTTGGCGCTATCCGGCAGAGGAGCCGGAACATCCCAACTAGGCGGCAAATAATCAGCCGAATCAATAGCATATTCCATACCACTCTCATCAGAGCGACGCAATTTGATGCAGATAATACGTTTGCCGTTGCGCAAAACCATATCGCCAACACCCTCTACAATAATCAGACGATTGTCCGGCCCTTTAGTGCGGAACCCAACCGGCACTTCTATACGCTCAACAATCATGCTGACAACCGGACGTTGCATCATATTCAGAGCTTTTTTGCCCAAATCAATATAAGTAAAGATATCATCGCGCCATACACGCTCAGGAGCAATCACCACATCATCGGGATTGGGAACATAAACCTCCAAATCAAAGCGGAATTTAGAAGGATCAAGTGGAATAGACTTCAACCAATCACTTTTTTGAAAACGTCTGGTGTAGTTGGCATCAACCGACTTGCCGTTGGAAACCGTACCGCCGGTATGAGCGCCCAACACGCCGCCGGAAGCTCCGCCAAAATTAGCCGCCCCCGACGAACCGCCGCTCTCACCGCCAATAACATCAATATCTATAATCGAGTTAGTCAGACGCTCAGTGTTAACCGCCTCACTTTTAACATAAAACACATAACGATTACCGGAGCGGCCAAAAACGATGACATTGGTGTCAACTCCAACATTAGCCCCCTTACGCGGATATAACATCAAAGAATTAGGACTTGATATCTGCCCGTCAAACGTGGCGTTATCACCGATAAAGATATCTTCAATCATTTCCCAATTTGGAAAATTAACCAATGTTATCATGCCCTCACGAACGCGAATCGGCAAAACCAGATCCGGTGACCAATAATAACGCGAATAGGCCGGCTTGCTCTGTCCTTCTCCAAGATTTTGCAACGGATCCAACCACGCGGCCTGCGTCATGCCCAAAGAATTAAAGCCGGCATACCCCAAATTCATGGGCTGATAATTGCCTTGAGCCTGCTCAGCGCTGGCATCCATAACCTGCTGATCAACCTGCGCGGCGGCAAAAGAGCAAAAGCCGAATATTCCGGCCGCGGCTATCAACGAAATTGATATTTTAGAAAACTTCAAAGACACAGCTAAGCTACTCCACCTTATTGAAAGACAAAGAATATCTGGTTACGGTAAAACCGACAGGATTCTTCAGTCTATCACCATATTTAACAATCTTCTTACGATACGACACATTAAGCGATGCCGTCCAATAATTTACCTCCGGCTTGGTTGATTCCGGATACATATCTCTGGTCTCATATTCAACCTGCCAAATACCGTTTGTCAGCTCATTAACCGAAAGAATCTTAACCTCGCGGCTCAGCCCCCGACTATTAATGACGCTCAAGGCCTTTTGAGCAGTACCGTCCAAAAAGTCCTGATAGACTTTGGGCGAAGACATTTCCTTAATCGGTCCGTCCGTTGACCATCTAGCCTCCATCTCAGGCACGTCGCGAGAAAAAGAACTGCGCAACAAGACATATTCACGCACAAAAATCTCGGTTATGGCTTTTTGATTGCGCAAGCCGTCTTTAATGGGCTGAATATTATAAACTTGCTCAGATCGATTTTGAAACGTGAGCAAAAACGGCTCCACCCGATACAACGGCAACACCTGAAAAATAGCCAAGATAAGCACAATATTACAGCAAACGCTTAAGGCCGTAATGACCGCAAAAGCTCTGGCCGTCCACAAATAGCGCTTTTCTCCGACATTAGCCACGAACACATCAGAATCGCGGCGCCGGCGAGGAGCCTGCGCGCTATTGCCGATGAGGCGACGATTATTGGGGTTTGTTCCTATTTGTTCAGCCATGTAACTAATTCCAACTTAAATTGTTGCCACAAACCAATCCGGTAAATTTTTAGGCAATTCCACCTCCATGCAAGCGCACGGAGACAATTTTAGTTCATCACTGCCTTTACCAACGCCAACCGGCTCCGGCTCGTAATATGAGCCAAAACACCCCGCCAGCAGAAATAAAACAAACACAATCAATAGCTTAGAACATTTATGCATAAAAGGCTGCCTCTTATAAAATCAAATTATAAATTCCCAGTTGATATAAAATTATACTCTTTTAGTTTAAATGTCTAACAGCTTGAATATACTTATCAACAAATTAGAAGATTTCGACCTCGGTTTGTGAATATCTGATCACCGTAAAGCCCAGCGGATTAATCAATCTCCGCCCCATAAACATCCGATCTTTTATAAAATGCGCGGTAACAGAAGCTGTCCAATACCGAACCCGCAAGGTAGATTCTTTCTGCGCCTGGCTGCGGCCAACATCATCATAAAGATCATAAGTCTTAAAATCAACCTTCCAAACCGGACTTTTAGCTCCGCCCTGACGATTTACGGAAATAATCTCCACCTCGCGAACCAAGGCTCGTCTAAACATATTTTCCCATATAGTGGAAACATTTTTGTAAAACGCCGTATAAACATCCGGCGAGGAAAGATAGTTAACCATTCCCCCCGGACGCCACCGCGAACGCATTTCCGTAGGATCATTAATAATGGTATTACGCAAAATCACATATTGGCGAATAAATAATTTCATTAGTTTGTCTCGCGAAGGCATATCCATGGTTATCGGCTCATCGCGCACAATCTCTTCAGATGCGTCTTGATTGATGATTAGAAAAGGCTCAACTGTTACCATTGGCGCCAATCTAAACAAGGCCAAAGACGAACTAATCAGCAACAGCAACGAAATTGTCGCCATGACGATAAAAAAGCGAGACAGCCATAAATAATATGTAAGTTTGGCACCCTCGCTCTGTCTTTCAACCCGAGTGATGAACTCCGGACGGCCGGCGGATTGATTCTCAATCGCCAGAGTTTGTTTGCCGTTTTCAATCTGATTTGGACTCATTTGCATATTCTTTCTTAATAAGCTGCGCAATACGGAATATCCGCGATAGTTTCGTTGGCAGAAGAATCATCCTTAGTGTCTTTGACATATTTATCTACCGCGCTATTGTTAGCTCGAGTAGATTTGATTTCCGAATCCAGATCATTCTGATCTTCTACCATTCCAGAAATTATGGTTTCTTCATCTTTGTCTTTTTGCAAAGCAGCCAAAACTTTTTTAAGATTGTCAATTCGCTCAGCCACCACATCATTTTCCTTAACATCGACATCGGCAATTTGCAGCAGAGCTTCCGAGACATTAAGGTTCTTAATGGCATCTAACTTTGAGCGCACCAGATTATAG
>JBNMLW010000100.1:0-4311 GCA_050875025.1 Alphaproteobacteria bacterium | reverse complement strand
GTCACTCAGCTTGAGCGCGGTCTCAAAAGATTGAGCCAGTCGCTCGGCAATGCCTTCTTTGACGGCAATACGATCAACCACGATTTCTATATCGTGTTTCTGATTTTTATTGAGGGGCGGCACTTCTTCAATATCATAAACTTCGCCGTCGATTTTTAAACGCTGGTAGCCTTGTTTGCGCAGGTCTTCAATCTCTTTTTTGTATTCGCCTTTTTTGCCGCGGGCAATCGGCGCCAAAAGCAGCAGCTTGGTACCCTCGGGCAGCGCTAATATTCTATCAACCATTTGCGATACGGTTTGAGATTCAATCGGCAATCCGGTAACGGGAGAATAAGGCGTGCCGGCACGCGCCCACAGCAGGCGCATATAATCATATATTTCGGTAACGGTGCCGACGGTAGAACGCGGATTGTGAGAAGTGGTCTTTTGTTCAATGGAAATAGCCGGAGACAGACCCTCAATAGAGTCAACGTCAGGTTTTTTCATCAAGTCCAAAAACTGGCGGGCATAAGATGACAAGCTCTCGACATAGCGGCGCTGCCCTTCGGCGTATATGGTATCAAATGCCAAAGAAGATTTGCCCGAACCGGACAGACCGGTAATAACATTCAGCTTGTTTTTGGGCAGGCTGATGTTGATGTTTTTGAGGTTGTGCTCGCGGGCACCTTTTATTTCTATAAAATCATTGCTCATTGTACTTCTCCCGAGCAGTTAATATAGTGAAAATTGCCGCTGATGGCAATATCATTTAAGCCCGGCAAATAAAAAAGTTGCAAAATTATTAAAAAATGCTACTATGCGCCAGTTTATTGATTAATCAGTCCTTTGAATTTATGGCAAAACTTATAAAAATATTGGCGCTTGTTTTGTTGCTGCCGCGGTTGGCAGCCGCAGTTGACGTGGTGGTGATTGCTCCGCAGGAGGGAGATTATAAACACTATGGCCGCGAACTGGCAGAAGGAGTGCAGATTGCCGCGGCAGATATCAATGCCAACGGCGGAATTATGGGCAAAAAGATAAATGTTATTGTTGCCGATGACCGCTGCGATGATACTTTTGCTTTGTCAATGGCGCAAATGCTCAGCGTGCGGAAAGAAAAGCCCGGATTGATTATCGGCCCTTATTGCCGCAATCGGCTGCCGGAAGTGGTTTCTACCTATGCCAAAGGGCGGATATTGCAAATTTTGCCGCTGCCGACAGACAGCCAAACTGCGGCGCTGAAGCTTGCCGGCAGCCGGAGCAGCCAGGCAGAAACATTTTTTGCATATTATCGGCAGAAACTCTCAGGGAAAAATGTGGCGTTGGTTTATTCTTCCAATGACGGAGATTTGATGGATGCCGCATCGGCAATTCAGCAGGAGTTTTTGCAAAACGGGCAGCCTAACCGCCTGACCGGGTATGATTTTTTGAATTATGACAAAGATTTTAACCGGTTGGCGCGCGAGGTTTTGCTGAATAACCGCGCGGTCTATATTTTGGGGCAGTCTAAACAAATTGCCAAACTTACCCGCGAACTTAAGAATCAGTCCGAAGATGTCGATGTTTTTGCCGAACGCTATGCTCTGGCGGATAATTATGCCGAAATTCTCGGTTCGGCTGTTGACGGCAACTATTATCTGGGGCTCAAAAGTTTTAAGGATAGCCCGTATTTTACGGAAACACTGGTTCGCCTGCGTTTGCAGGGCAAGGAGCCGGTCGGACTCGGAGTATATGGTTTTGCCGGATTGAATCTGTGGGCGGATATGGTCAAAAAATCCGGCAGCTTTGAGTATGCCAAATTGCTTAAGGTAAAAAATTTCGGTTATCAGATGCCTTGGGGAACCTGGGCGCCTGACAATTTGCAAAGCCTGTACGGGGTGTTCCGTTCCGAGGGCGGAGAATATACACAGGTTTATTGATTTTAGTTTTAATATTAAAATTCTCAATGTATAGTCAGAACAGTTTTAATTAATCTGTAAGGTAAAGAAAATGGCTGTAAGCATTAATAAAGTTATTTTGGTCGGCAATTTGGGCGCCGATCCGCGTGTAAGCAATACTCAAAGCGGCGCTAAAATTGTTAACTTGAGCGTGGCTACTACCGACAGCTGGAAGGATAAACTCTCCGGCGAGCGCAAAGACCGTACTGAATGGCACCGCGTGGTTATCTTTAATCCGCAGTTGGCCGAATTAGCCGAGAGATATCTGCACAAAGGTTCCAAAGTATATTTGGAAGGCCAGCTGCAGACCCGCAAATGGGAAGACAGCAACGGACAGGAAAAATACACTACCGAGATTGTTTTGCAAAACTTCAGCAGCAACTTGGTATTGCTTGATGCCCGCGGCGATGGTGTTCCGGCCGGCGGCAATGATGTATTCTCTCCGGCCAGCGGTAATGCCGGTTGGGATTCTGCCTCAGCTCCGGCGGCTGCTGCGGCTGCGGATTTGGATGATGATATTCCATTTTAATGGCAAGCTCGTCCAGCGGCGCATCTAGAGCAAAAAACAGCAGAACGGTTGAAATTCATGTACTACTATGTACACTAGAATTTCAACCGCTTTGTTTTTCACTCTATCTGCACCACTAGCCGAGCTTGCTTGAGATAGTGCTGGTGGGGGGAAGCTGCATTATGCTTTTTATGGGCGATTTTGAGGCATTTGTGCATTTCCTTATTAACTTTTTAGTCGGCAAATTTTTGCAAAATCGATTTTAAGGCCGATTTTTTGCCCGTAGAGCGAAAATCGGCGTTTTTATCTGGGCATAAGTCTGTAAAAAAACTTACGGTCAAATTTCTTATCTGCTATATTATCGGCAGTTTGAATTATATAAAGGTAAAATACAGTGTCTGATGAAGCTTTGCCGGTGGTTGAAACCACCAAAGACATTTCTCCGGTAGAAATTTCCGAGGAAATGCGCCGCTCTTATCTGGATTATGCGATGAGCGTTATTGTATCGCGTGCGCTGCCTGATGTGCGCGATGGTCTTAAACCGGTTCACCGCCGTATTATTTATTCGGCGTATGAAAACGGCTATGATTATAACCGCCCGTTCCGCAAATCCGCCCGTATCGTCGGTGATGTTTTAGGTAAATACCACCCGCACGGCGATTCATCGGTTTATGAGGCAATGGTTCGTTTGGCACAGCCGTTTTCTATGCGCGTGCCCCTGATTGACGGCCAAGGAAACTTTGGTTCTATGGATGGTGACAGCGCCGCGGCCATGCGTTATACTGAAGCACGTTTGGCCAAAGTTGCTCATGCATTGATTGACGATATTGATAAAGATACCGTCGACTTTATGCCTAACTATGATGAGAGTTTGCAAGAGCCTTCGGTTCTGCCGGCCAGCTATCCTAACCTGTTGGTTAACGGCGCCAATGGTATTGCCGTCGGTATGGCTACCAATATTCCGCCGCATAACTTGGGCGAAGTGATTGATGCCTGCTGCGCATATATTGATCATCCGGATGTTACGATTGAAGAGCTGATTAATATTGTTCCGGGACCGGATTTTCCGACCGGTGGTTTAATCCTCGGCTATTCCGGCGCCAAGTCGGCTTATCTGACCGGCCGCGGTTCGGTGGTGATGCGCGCTAAGTGCTCTATTGAAGAACTGCACAAAGACAAAGAGGCAATTATTGTTCACGAGATTCCTTATCAGGTTAACAAAGCGGCAATGATTACCCGTATTGCCGAACTGGTTAAGGAAAAGAAGATTGAAGGCATTGGTGAAATCCGCGATGAATCTGACCGCCACGGCGTGCGCGTGGTTATTGAAATCAAGCGCGATTTTCAGGCTGATGTGGTTTTGAACCAGCTGTATAAATATACTCCGCTGCAGACCAGTTTCGGTATGAATATGCTGGCGATTCACAACGGCCGCCCGATGATGATGAATCTGCGCGAGATTATTGCCGCTTTCATTGAGTTTCGTGAAGAAATTATCCGCCGCCGCACTATCTTTAACCTTAATAAAGCTCGTGACAGAGCCCATGTTTTGGTTGGTTTGGCAATTGCGGTGGAAAATATTGATCCGGTTATTGACCTTATCCGCACTTCTCCGAGCCCGCAAGAAGCTAAAGACGCTTTGCTGGCCAAAGCTTGGCCGGCCGGCGATGTTGAGGTTTTGGTCAAATTGATTGACGAGCCGGATCGCAAGGTTGAAAACGGCACCTATCGTTTGTCGGAAACTCAGGCAAAAGCAATTTTGGATTTGAAACTGCAGCGTTTGACCGGTTTGGAGCGCGATAAGATTCATAAAGAATTGGTTGGTTTGGGCGACGAGATTAAAGAGTGTCTGTCTATTCTTTCCAGCCGCGAAAAATTGTATGGCAT